>RFGE01000010.1 GCA_003696105.1 Deltaproteobacteria bacterium
CGTGCTCGCCGACCCCGCCGGAGCCGCCGTCGCGGCCGAACCAGTAGTTGCCGATCAGCTGGCCGCCGGCCGCCGCGCCGGATCCGGCGGCACCGTTGACCACGCGGCCTGCGCGCCCGGCGCCGCCGGGGTTGCACACGCTGCCGCCGGCGCCGCCCGCGCCATAGCTTCCCGAGGCCGACACGCTCGCGTTGGTCCCCGCTCGCCCGGCAGTCGCGTCGAAGTCCGGGCTGAACACCGAGCAGTCCGAGTCCTTCGAGCCGCCGGCGCCGCCCGTACCGCCCGCCGTGCCCGGGCACGCGGAGTTCGACGCGCCGGCGCCGCCGGCCGACCGGCTCGTCGAGCACAGGTCGAAGCTCTCCTCGCCCGGCGCGCCGCCGCCGCCGCTGGGTGCGGCGGTGGTGGACGCGCTGTCGCCCGCCGCGCCGGTCGCGCCAGGCGCACCGTCGCCCGCGGTGATCGTGACGCGCTCGAGCACGAGCGTCGCGCTGTTGGCCGCGTGGACGCCGTGCGAGCTGCGGCCGCGGCCGCCCACGGTGCCGGTCGCGTCCGGCGTCTGGATGAACAGGTCCATCACCTTCGTCGTGGCCGTCAGGTCGTGGGCGATGACCGTGACGTACTGGGATTCGTCCGGGTCGAGCCCGCCGCGGATGGTCACCGCGTGGCCGGGCTGGTTGCGGTCGTCGCGCGTCCAGTTGGAGTCGAAGCCGCCGACGAGGTGGACGCCGCTGGCCAGGGTCACGATCTCGTCGTACGTGCCCGCCTGGATGTAGACGTACGACAGACCGCCGGCGACGGCGCTGTCGATGCCGAACTGGATCGTCTTGCAGGGCGCCGCCGGCGTGCCGCACATGAAGTTGGTCCCGGTCGGAGCGACGAACACGCCGTCGGCGACGACGCCGTCGATGCCGTCGCAGTCGTCGTCGGCGAAGGCGCCGTCCGGCTCGTCCGTCGGCGACGGCGGCGCGCAGGCGCTCCAGCCGGTGTCGCCCTCGCACGTCCGCGTCCCGCCGCAGGTGCCGAACGGGGTCGCGATGTCGCACGGTTCGGTGGCGCCGGCCGTCGACGCATCGCAGTCGCACGCCCCGCTTTGCGGGATGCACTGCTGGTAGTCGGTGCCGTCGATCGAGACCGTGTCACAGCGGTAGCCGTCGGGGCATTCGACGAGCGAGCAGTCCTGTCCACAGAAGCGTTTGCCGTCGGGGTAGGGGATGCACTTGTCCGCGCCGATCAGCGAGCACTCGCTGTCCGCCTCGCACGTGGTGCAAAGCTGGGTGGACTCGGGCATGCAGACGTCGGCGACGACGCCCGGCTCGATCGCGCCGAACACGCCGACGCAGCCGTAGCCGTCGGGGCAGCTGCCGGCGACACACGTCTCCGTGCACAGGCCGCCGATGCCGGCCAGCACGCAGATGTTCGACTCGCACTCGCCCTTGTCGGAGCACGGGTCGCCGAAGCCGCCCAGTGGCGCCGCGTCCGGCAGCGGCGTCGCGTCCGGGGCGGGCGTGGCGTCCGGCGGCGCCGTCGCGGCGTCGACGGCCGGTGTCGCCGCATCGGCGCACGGTGGCGTCGGACATGTGGGATCGCCGCCGCCCGCATCCCCGGATGCGCACGCGGTGACCAGCCACGCCGTCGCGACGGTGGCGATTGCGACCCGGCCCAGACCCATGCCGCCAGGCTATCACCGGGGCGCGCCGCGTGCACGGCAAACCGGAGGAGCGGGGCCCGTGCGCGGCTCCGCGCCGGCACGCGGGCCGCTCAGAAAATCCGGTCCTTGAACAGGAACAGCGCCGCGCCGATGCCGCCGGCCAACAGCACGGCGATGACGAGCGCGATCCAGACTCCGCGGCCCGGCCCGTCGAAATGGTGGACGCCGGTGCGGTCCGGCTCGAGCATCTGCTGGAGCGACTCGATCTCGTTGTCGGCGGGATCCGGTGCATCCGCAGCCGGGGTCGCACGGCGAGGCGGCGCCGAATGGATCACCGCCGGCGGCGCGTCGACGGCCCCCGACTCGTCCAGGCCCAACTCGGATGCCCACGCCGACGTGTCGACGAACGACGCCGGGTCCAGCGGCGCGGCCTGGGCGCGATCCGCGACCGGGTCGTCGTCTTCGAGGAGCGACGTGAGCTTGTCCATCTCCTCCATGATCAGCGCGTCGATCAGCGACTCGTGCTTGGGCGCGAGGCTGCGCTTGCGCTGTTGCTCGGCCTGCACGTCGCGCACCAGCGCGGCGATGTCGCGCGCGGTGACCTTCATGCGGCGGCTGAACAGATACTGGGCGAGCGCGTCGCCGAGGTCGGCCGCTTCCTGGTAGCGCTGGTCGGGATCGCGCGCGAGCGCTTTGCGCACGATCGCCTCGAGTTCGGCGTCGATCTCCGGGTTGAGCGCACCGATCGACGGCACGCGCGCCTGCCGCACGAGTTCGACCGTCTGATAGTCGGTGTCGCCGTAAAACAGCCGGCGGCCGGTGAACATCTCCCACAGCAGGATGCCGACCGCGAAGATGTCCGCACGCCGATCGACCTCCAGGCCGCTGGCGGCCTCTGGCGACAGGTACGAGAACTTGCCCTTGACGACGCCGGGGTCGGTCGATTCGATCTGCGTGTTCGCCTTCGCGAGACCGAAGTCGACGACTTTCACTTCGCCGTTTTTCGACAGCAAGATGTTCGGCGGCGAGATGTCGCGGTGGACGATGTGCAGGGGGTTGCCGTCGGGACCCTCGGCGTGGTGGGCGTAGTTGAGCGCCTTGCACGTCTCGATCATGATGTAGATCGCGTGCGCGGGGGCGATGCGTTTGCCGCGCTGCTTGAGGCGCTCGAGCAGGTGCTTGAGGTTGCACCCGTCGATGTACTCCATCACCAGGAAGTACGACCCGTCGGCGATGCCGATGTCGAACACCTGCACGATGTTGGCGTGCTGCAGGTGTAGCGACAGCTTCGCCTCGTCCAAGAACATCGCGACGAACTTGTCGTTCTTGGTGAGGCTCGGCAGGATCCGTTTGATGGCGACGTTCTTCTTGAAGCCGTGGATAGACTCCGCCACGCCGCGGAAGACCTCTGCCATCCCGCCCTGATCGAGGCGCTCGGTGATGGAATAGCGATCTTTCATCGCTGCCCGGGCAGGGGGACACTATACCAGAGCGGTCGGATACGTAGCAAAACGCATGCCGCGGCGACGGGCGCCGCTCCGGCGCGAGCGGGCGGAGTCGCGCGGTTCACTGATTGCCCGCGAGATCGTCGGCGAGCGGACCGGCGCGGACCTCGCCCTCTTCCCGGTCTTCTTTGCAGGCGACGCACAACGTCGTCACCGGTCTCGCGAGCAGCCGTTTGAAGCCGATGGAATCTCCGCAGTCCTCGCACTCGTCGATCTCGCCCCGCTCGAGTCGGGCGAGCGCTTCATCGATCTTCGCGAGCAGCTTCTTTTCGCGGTCGTGAAGGCGCAGCTCGGTCGAGTAGAGTTCTTCCTCGACGCACTGATCGATCGAATCGCGGCCTGTGCGCTCGGGGTCGCGGGCCATCGCGAAGCCGAGCGCGTGTCGTGCGCTGTCGAGGATGCGCGCGCGGTCCGCCTCCAGGCGGGCTCGAATCTCGGCGATCTGTTCGGCAGTGAGCACGGTGTGAGTGTACGGCACTGCACAGCGGGCGAGTAGGGCCGAGATGCGTTTTGTCGCCGCCGCGCGCGACACCGCCGGCGCGCGGCCGACTCGTCGGACTCCGCGCGCGCCGCGATGCGGGCTCGGCGGCCGCCGCGCCGGGGTCAGCCGGCGGCCTTGCTCTCGTGCACCAGCTCGGGGCGCTCGCGGTTTTCCACCACCGCGCGGGTCACGACGCACTCGCGCACGCCGGTCATCGACGGGATCTCGTACATCACGTCGAGCATGACTTCTTCCAGGATCGCGCGCAAACCGCGGGCGCCGGACTTGCGCCGGTGGGCCTCTTCCGCCAGCGCGCGCAGCGCGTCCTCGGTGAACGTGAGCTTGACGTTTTCGAGTTCGAACAGGCGCTGGTACTGGCGCGCGAGCGCGTTCTTGGGGCGCCACAACACCTCGGTGAGCGCGTCCACGTCGAGCGCGTCGCACGACACGATGATCGGCAGCCGGCCCATGAACTCCGGGATCATCCCGTACTTGATCAGATCCTCGGTGCGGGCCGCGGCGCGCAGCGCGTCCTTGTCGTCCTCGGGCGTGCCGATCTGTGCGCCGAAGCCGAGGCCGCGCTCGCCGACGCGGCGGCGCACGATGTCCTCGATGCCGTTGAACGCGCCGGTGCAGATGAACAGGATGTCGGTCGTGTCGATCTGGATCAACTCCTGCTGCGGCCGGTTGCGCGCGCCGTCCGGCGTGATCGTGGCGGTCTTGCCCTCGAGGATCTTGAGCAGGGCCTGCTGCACCCCTTCGCCCGACACGTCCCGCGTCGGCGATGGCGAGCCGCCCTTGCGGGCGATCTTGTCGATCTCGTCGATGCACAGGATCCCGCGGGCGCACTTTTCGACGTCGCCGCCCGCGGCGCGGAACAGCGCCTTGATGACGCTCTCGACGTCCTCGCCGACGTAGCCGGCCTCGGTGAGGGTGGTCGCGTCGGCGATCGCGAACGGCACGTCGAGCTTCTTGGCGAGCGTCTGCGCGAGCAACGTCTTGCCGCAGCCGGTCGGGCCGATCAGCAGGATGTTGCCTTTCTGTACCTCGACGTCGGTCGCTTTGCCGCGCAGGCCGATGCGCTTGTAGTGGTTGTAGACGGCCACCGCGAGCGCCCGCTTGGCGGCGTGCTGGCCGACGACGTACTTGTCGAGTTCCTCTACGATCTCCTTCGGCGGCGGGTACGACGGACGCTCGGCGGCCTCCTCTTTCGCGAGGATGTCGTTGCACAGCTTGACGCACTCGTCGCAGATGAAAACGCGCGGCCCGCTGATGAGCTTCCGGACTTCGCGGCGCTGCTTGCCGCAGAAGGAACAGTGGAACTCTTCCATCCGATTCTGATTCTTACACAACGGGCGGGGAGCGCAACAGGGGATCGCGCGCGCCGCGGGAGCTCGCACCGCGGCCGCCCTTCGCGGACGATCGCCGCGATTTTTGCTTGACGCGCGGCGTTGTGGCGACCCATTTTCGAGGGCGTGCGGGTGGTCGTGTTGTGCGCGGAGCCGGCTGTCGCGATCCGCAACCCCGAGTCGATCGCGGGAATCCTGGTGGACCTCGGGTGCCGCGTGACCGCCGGTCGATTCGACCTCGGCGAACTGGACGACGAGGAGTTGTACGCGCGGCCACCGAACATCGTCGTCGTCGACGCCGGCGATGAGATCCCGCGCGCGAGCCGCTGCCTGCGTCGACTCGGCGACCACGAGGTCCTCGGCGACGTGCCGGTGTTGCTCGCGCTCACCGTGCCGCGGCTGCCGTCGCTCGATTTCTCGCTCGGGTTCGACGATTTCGTGCTGGAGCCAATCGTCCCGGCCGAGCTGTACGCGCGCCTGCGCCAGCTCGACTGGCGGAGCGCGGCTTTCGGATCCGACGAGGTGCTCAAGGTCGGCGACCTGGTCATCGACGTGGCGGGATACGAGGCGCACTACCGCGGGCGCCGGCTCGACTTCACCCACCAGGAGTTCGAGCTGCTGCGATTTCTCGCGCAGCATCGCGGCCGCGTGTTCACGCGCGACCAGCTGTTGCAGCGCGTGTGGGGCTACCAGTACGGCGGCGGTACGCGCACCGTCGACATCCACGTGCGGCGCGTCCGCGCCAAGCTCGGACCGGTGGCCGGCGGTCTGATCGAGACGGTTCGCAACGTCGGCTACAAGATGCGCGCGGCAGGCCGCGCGTCAGCCGACGAACAGGCGGGCGATCTCGAAGAACAGGACTAGCCCGCCGACGTCGACCAGCGACGCCACGAACGGCGTCGACGACACGGCGGGGTCGATCTTGAGGCGCTCGAGCAACAGCGGAATGCCCGCGCCGATCAGCGCTCCGAACACGATGACCGCGGTGACCGCGCAGCCGATGGCGAGCGCCATCTCGACGCTGCGGGCCGCGTTCCACGTCGCGACTCGCACCATGCCGACGAATCCGAGGATGATCCCGAGTGTCGCTCCGATCAGGACCTCTCGCGACAGGATCTTCAGCGCGTGCTTTGGGCCGGTCTCGCCGAGGGACATCGCGCGGATGACGAGCGTCGCCGACTGGGAGCCGGCGTTGCCGCCGGCCGACATGATCATCGGCACGAACCACATCAAGATCGTCGCCGAGGCGACGCTGGCGGTGAAGTGCTGCAGCAGGGGGCCGCTGACGAATTGCACGAGAAACAGGGCGATGAGCCACGGGACGCGGGCGCGCACGATCGTCCACACCGGCGTCGCCATGTAGGGCTGCTCGATCGGCTCGACGGCGCCGAGCCGGTGCGCGTCCTCGGTGGCTTCGGCCTCGACGACGTCGAGGATGTCGTCCACCGTGATCATGCCGACCAGGCGGTGCGTGCGGTCGACGACCGGCACGGCCAGCAGGTCGTATTTGGCCATGACGTGCGCGACCTCCTCCTGGTCCGTGTCGACGTCGACCGTCACGACGTTCGGGTTCATGATGTCCTCGAGCGTCTTGTGCGCGGGCGAGGTGACGAGGTCGCGCAGCGACACGACGCCGTGCAGTGTCCCGTGCGAGTCGACCACGTAGACCACGTAGATGGTCTCCATCTCCTCGGCGGTCTTGCGGACCGCGTCGATCGCCTGCTCGACGGTCATGGTGGCCGGCAGCGCGACGAAGTCCGTGGTCATCACGCCGCCGGCGGTGTCCTCGTCGTAGGCCAGCAGCGTGCGGATGTCGCGCGATTCTTCGGGATCGACCTCCGCGAGCAACTGTTTGCGCAGCTCCTCCGGGAGCTCGGCGTACAGGTCGGCGCGGTCGTCCGGCGCCATCTCGTCGGTGACGGCCGCCGCGGTGGCGAGGTCGTGCGCGGCCAGGTGCGCGAACAGTTCCCGGCGGTGCTCGTCGTCGCACTGCTCGAGCAGGCGCGCGACCGCCTCGATCGGCAGCGCCGCCAGCAGCCTGTGGGCGTGGTCGGGGTCGAGTTGCTCTGCCAGATCCGCGAGGTCGGCCGGCAGCATCTCCTCGGTCAGCTCGGCCAGGGCCGCCGGGTCCGACTCGAGCGCTTCGCGAACTTCCGGAAGTATGAGGCGCGTCGTGCTGTCCATTTGATATCCTCGCGGTGGTGTCCAAGGTCATCGACCTGCGGCTCGAACGCAAGCGCGAAGGGCAGGTCCCCGCCCCGACTGGACGAAAACGAGGCGCGCCGTGATGGATGCGCTGCTGGCGCACGCCGCCACCGATGTCGGTCGCGTGCGCGACCACAACGAGGATGCCTACTGGGTGGACCCCAAGCTGGGCGCGTTCGCCGTGTGCGACGGGATGGGAGGTCATGCGGCGGGAGAGGTCGCCAGCGCCCTCGCGATCCAGGTGGTGCGGGATGCGTGGACGTCGCGCGCATTCCGCGCGGCGGTCGACGCCTACGCCCGCGAGGCGGATGCGGACCGCCGGCGCGCGCTGCTGGCCGCCGTTCGCTCAGCGGTCGCGCGCGCCCACGATGCGATCCGGGACGCGGCGCGGGCCGACCCGGAGCGGGCGGGCATGGGCACCACGTTCACGGGGTTCGTGTGCGCCGGCGGCGACGCGGTGTTCGCCCATGCGGGCGACTCGCGCGCCTACCTGGTCCGCGACGGCATCGCGATGCAGCTCACGGAGGACCACACGGTGGTCGCGCGCCTCGCGGCGGCGGGGCTGGGCAGCGGGGCCCCCGGCTACGATCCCGCCCGCTGGCAAGGCGTGCTCACCAACGCGCTCGGCATCGGCGACCGCGTGCGCGTGGCGACGTTCGTGGTGCCGATGGCGCCGGTCGACCGGTTCGTGCTGTGCTCCGACGGGGTGACGGAATACGTGGCCGAAGCCGAGATCGGCGAGATCGTCGCGCGCGGCCCGAGCCCGGCGCGGTCGGCCCAGGCGCTGGTCGACGCCGCCGTGACCCGCGGCGGCGCGGACAACGCCACCGCGGTGGTGGTGAAGGTCCTCGAGGTGGACCCGACGCCGGTGCCGCGCGACGAGCGGGAGCGCGACGAGGCGATCCTCGCGGCGAGCCCACTGCTCGGCGGCCTGTCGCCCCAGCAGCGGCTGCGGGCGCTGCGCATCGCGCTACCCCAGCGGTTCGACGCCGGCCGCGCGATCCCGCCGGTCGCGCTCGGCGACCGCGTCGCCTACCTCGTGCTCGACGGCGCCGCCCGCCTGCCGGGCGGCGATCTCGTCCGCGCCGGCGACCTGCTGTACGCCCGGGCGCTGGCGGGCGGGCCGGCACCCGCCGAGGCCGCGCGCGCACAGACGGCGGTCAAGCTGCTCGCGATCCGGCGCGACGACTTTGCGGAACTCGCCGCCGACGACGAGGAACTCGGCGTCAAGCTGTACGACGCGCTCGCGGACATCACCGGCAGCGGCGAGTGACGCCGCGCGGCTGCGCGGTCACCGGCGCGCGACCGGCAGGGACTGCCCCGGCTCGTACGCCGTGAGTTCGACCTGGACGTCACCGTACTCGGTGCGCGCGTCGACCCGCAGCGGCACGCGGTGCGCGTCGTCGCTGAGCCACACGGTGAACCGCCGCGGCTTGCGCTTCGGGTCGGGGAGCAACCGGCCGGTGAGGCGCGTGCCGGTGCCGTCGATGCGGAGCGCCGGGAACGCGCCGAGGCCGATGGTGACCGACTCCGGCCCGATGGCGGTGAGGTCGACCCGGTACAGTCGGCGGCCCGACAGCGCGTAGAAGTAGACGCGGTCGCCCGGCTTCGGCCGCCACGCGCGCATCGCGCCGAGCGCCGCGTGCGTGTCGTAGACCCGCTCGCCCGGCGGCAGCCGCCGGGACCAGGTCCGAGCCGGCCGGCCGCTGCGCTCGTAGGTGATTCGGACGCCGTCGCCGTCGAACGCGGCGTCCACCTGGCTGCGTTTGACGTCGCCGCCCGGCTTGCCGAACTCGAACTCGCCGTGGCTCGCGATCGGCAGCGAGCCGTCGACCGCGATCGTCGTCGCGAGGTCGTCGCGGACGTGGCGCACCATCGCGAGCAGGCCGTCGCTGCGCGTCTCGGTCCGGACGACCAACGCCGCGCGGCCGGCGACCGCGCCCGGCTCACCGACGGCGGTCTGGGTGCGCCCGCCGGCGATGCCGCGCCAGGCGAGCTGCCAGGCCATCGACTCGCCGGGGCGGAACCCGGTGGTCGCGACCGCGAGCGGCGCAGGAGGGCCGGCGGCGGTCGCAGCCGGCGGCGACCGCGGGTCCGGCGGGGCCCCCCCGCACGCGGCGGCGACGGCGAGCAACCACCATGGCGACTTCCAGTACACTCCGATTGCGCAGCCCCTCATCTGAAGATATGACGCACGAACCGGCAGAAGGCAACGAACCCGCCGCCACCGGCGCGGACCGGATCGCCGTCACGCTCGGCGATCCGTCCGGCATCGGACCGGAGATCGTCGGAAAGGCGCTGGCGGCGGCGCCGGGGGCCTTGGCGCGGCGCGTCGTGGTGTTCGGCGACGGCGGCGCGCTGCGCGGCGCCGTTCCGGACGGCATCGCGCTGCGCGCGGTCACGCACCTGGCGCCGGAGGACGCGCGCCCCGGCCGGCCGACGCCGGCAGGGGCGGCGGCGCAGGTCGCGTACGTCGAGGCGGCGGTGGCGGCGGCCCGCGCCGGCGAGGTCGCCGCGCTGGTGACGGCGCCGATCGCGAAGGCGCAGGTGCGGCGCGCCGGGTTTGCGTTCGACGGTCACACCGACTACCTGGCGCACGCATTCGGCGCGCGCCGGGTGGCGATGATGTTCGCCGGCCCGCGGCTGAAGGTGGCGTTGGCGACGGTCCACCTGCCGCTGCGCGACGTGCCGGCGCGCGTGACGGCCGACCGCGTGCGCGACTGCATCGAACTCGTGGCGGATGCAATGGTCCGCGATTTCGGCGCCGCGCGCCCGCGCGTCGGCGTCGTCGGTCTCAATCCGCACGCCGGCGAGGCGGGCCTGTTCGGGGACGAGGAGCAGGTCGCGATCGCGCCGGCAATCGCCGCGTGCCGTGCCGCGGGCATCGACTGCGGCGGGCCGCTGGTGCCCGACGCGGCGTTTCGCGCCGCGATGTCCGGCCGGTGGGACGCGCTGGTGGCGATGTACCACGATCAGGCGCTCATCCCGGTCAAGCTCGTCGACTTCGACGACGCGGTCAACGTCACGCTAGGCCTGCCGATCGTCCGAACCTCCCCCGACCACGGCGTCGCCTACGACATCGCCGGGGCCGGCCGGGCGCGGCCGACGAGCTTTGTCGCCGCGCTGCGCCTGGCCGATGAACTGCTCGCCCGGCGTCGCGCGCGATGAAGGTGATCGCCGTCAGGGGCGCGCGCGTCCACAACCTGCGCGACGTCGACGTCGACATCCCGCGCGACGCGCTGGTCGTCGTCACCGGCCCGTCGGGCTCGGGCAAGTCGTCGCTCGCGTTCGACACGATCTACGCCGAGGGCCAGCGCCGCTATGTCGAATCGCTGTCGGTGCACGCGCGGCAATTCCTCGAGCAGATGGCCAAGCCCGACGTCGACGCGATCGAGGGCCTGTCGCCGGCCATCGCCATCGAGCAGCGCACGGCGTCGCGCGGCCCGCGGTCGACGGTCGGCACGGTGACCGAGCTGTACGACTATCTGCGGCTGCTGTACGCCCGCGTCGGCCGCGTGCACTGTCCCGGCTGCGGCCAGCCGATCGCCGCGTACACCGTGCAGCAGATCGTCGACGAGGCGCTGGCACTGCCCGAGCGGACGCGGTTTGCGGTGATCGCGCCCGTCGTGCGCGGGCAGCGCGGGGACCTCGCGGATCGGTTGGCGCGGCTCGCACGGGAAGGGTTCACGCGCGTCGCGATCGACGGCGAGCCGTACGACCTGAGCGCGGGCATCCCGGCCGTCGACCCGGATGCGCCCCACCATCTCGACGTGACCGTCGACCGGCTGATCGTCAAGTCCGGGGTACGCCAGCGCCTCGCGGACTCGGTCGAGTTGGCGCTGGCGCTCGCCGGCGGCCGGGTGGACATCGCGCCGGTCGACGGGCCGCGGGTTCACCGCTCCGAGCGGTTTGCGTGCATCGACTGCGACGTGTCCCTTCCCCCGGTCGAACCACGGCTGTTTTCGTTCAACAGCCCGCACGGGGCGTGTCCGGAGTGCGAAGGCCTCGGCTGCGGCGCGTGCGATCGATCGCGGCTGCGCCCCGAGGCGCGCGCGGTGCGCCTCGGCGGCCTTGCGATCCACGAGCTGGCGCGACTTCCCCTGGCGGATGCGCTCGCGCACGTGCGCGACCTCGACCTCACCGCCCGCGAGCGCGCCATCGGCGAGCGCATCGTGCGCGAGGTCGACCAGCGGTTGCGGTTCTTGGTCGACGTCGGTTTGCCGTACCTGTCGCTCGACCGGCCGGCGGCGACGCTGTCGACCGGCGAAGCGCAGCGCATCCGCGTCGCGACCCAACTGGGCGGCGCGCTCTCCGGCGTGCTGTACGTGCTCGACGAGCCGTCGATCGGACTGCATCCGCGCGACACCGAGCGGCTGCTCGGCGCGCTGCGGCGGCTGCGGGACCTCGGCAACACGGTGCTCGTGGTCGAGCACGACGAGGCGACCGTCCGCGCCGCCGACTGGGTGGTCGACATGGGGCCGGGGGCCGGCGTGCGCGGCGGCGAGGTGGTCGCGGCGGGGACGCCGGCCGCCATCGCCTCCGACCCGCGGTCGATCACGGGCGCGTACCTGTCGGGTCGCCGGGCGATCCGACCGCCGCGCCGCCGTCCGCCGGCGCGCGCGCACCTGACCGTTCGCGGCGCGCGCGAGCACAACCTGCGCGGCATCGACGTGGCGTTCCCGGTCGGCCGGTTCGTGTGCGTGACCGGCGTGTCGGGATCCGGCAAGTCGTCGCTGGTCGTCGACACGCTGCTGCCTGCGTTGCAGGCGCGGCTCGGCGGGTCGCCAGAACGGATCGGCGCGCACGACCGGATCGACGGCGCACACCACGTCGATCGCGTGATCGCCGTCGACTCGGCGCCGATCGGGCGGTCGCCGCGGTCGAACCCCGCGACGTTCACGGGCCTGTTTCAGCCGATCCGCGACCTGTTCGCGCAGCTGCCCGAGTCGCGCGCTCGCGGCTACAAGGCGGGGCGGTACTCGTTCAACGTCAAGGGCGGCCGCTGCGAGGCGTGCGAGGGCGACGGGGTCAAACGGATCGAGATGCACTTTTTGCCGGACGTATACGTGGTGTGCGACGCGTGCGGCGGTCGGCGGTACAACCGCGAGACGCTGGAAGTGCGGTTCAAAGGCTACAGCATCGCCGACATCCTCGACCTGACGGTCGCGGAAGCGCTCGGCGTGCTGGCGCACGTGCCGGCGCTGCGGGTGCGGCTCGAAGCACTGCGGGACGTCGGGCTCGACTACCTGACCTTGGGGCAGCCGGCGCCGACCCTGTCGGGCGGCGAAGCGCAGCGACTCAAGCTCGCGCGCGAGTTGGCGCGGCGCGGCGGCGACCGGACGTTGTACGTCCTCGACGAGCCGACGACCGGCCTGCACGTGTCGGACATCGACCGACTGCTGCACGTGCTCGGGCTGCTGGTGGACGACGGCAACACGGTGATCGTGATCGAGCACAACCTCGACGTGATCCGGTGGGCCGACTGGATCGTCGACCTCGGCCCGGAGGCCGGCGCGGGGGGCGGCCGCGTCGTGTGCGCCGGCACGCCCGACGACGTGGCCGAGTGCGCCGCGTCGCACACGGGCCGGGCGTTGCGCGACGCGCGACGGTGAGCGGCTGCCGCGCCGCGACTCAAAACAGCGCCCGCAGGCTCGCAGGGTCGGAGATGATCACCTTGCGGCCCTCGGTCGTGATGTACTTCTTCTTCTTGAACTGCGACAGCGTGAGCGACACCGTCTCGCGGGTCGACCCGATCAGGTTGGCCAGTTCTTGGTGCGTGATCTTGAGCTGGACGAGCGTGCCGCGCGCATCCTCGACGCCGTATTCCTCGGCCAGGTTGAGGAGCAGTTCGGCCAGCTTGCTCGTCACGTCGCGGAAGACGAGCGCCTCGAGCTTGTCCTCGATGTCGCGGCGGCGACCCGCGAGAATGCGGACCATCTGATAGCCGAGCTGCGCGTTGTCCCGGATCAGGCGCTCGAAGTCGGGCCGCGGGATCTCGGTGATCATGGAGTTGTCCATCGCCTCGGCCATCTCGGCCCGCGGACCGCCGTCGACCAGGCAGGTTTCGCCGAACATCTCGCTCGGCCCGCAATACGACAGGGTGAGCGCCTTGCCGTCGCGGGTGACCTTCGAGATCTTGATGCGGCCCCCGTTGACGAAGAACACGGCGTCCCCCGGGTCCCCCGGCAGGTAGACCACGTCGCGGCGCCGGACCTCGCGCACGTCCACGAGATCCGCGAGGCGGGCGAGAACCTCCGGGCCTAGCTCCGCCAACAACGGGATTTTCTTCAGGTACCAGAGGATACGGCGCGGATCCTGCACAAGCCGGAATGTACCAGGGCTTGCAAAATACGGCAATCCTGTTGCGGCGATTACGAACGGATTTCGGCAATCCCTTACGATTCGCGACGGATTCGTGAGCGCCACGACAGCATCGCTCCCGCGACGCTGAGCGCGGCGGCCACCGCCAGCGCGGCGGCCGGATGCGCGTCGAGCGCGGCCGCGACGCCGGGCCAGGCCGGAAGGACCCACAGGGCGACCAGGTTGTTGCACAGGTGGGCCGCGATGGCCGGGATCGCGGAATCGGCTGCCAGCGCGATGGCACCGAGGACCGCTCCGAACAGCGCCGCCGGCACCATCCGCTCGGGCGGCCAGTGCAGCGCCGCGAACAGCGCGGCGGTCGAACCGACCGCGGCGGCTGCGCCGATCGCGGGCCGCAGCGCCCGCGCGACCGCGCCGCGGACCAGCAGCTCTTCGCACACCGCGGGTACGAGCGCGACCGCGACCACGCGCGTCGCGGCCGGCGCGTCGGCCCACGGCAGCGCGCGCTCGACTTCCCGCAGCCGCTCGGAATCGGCGCCCAGTCGATCCAGAATCGGCACCGACACGGCGAGGTTCACCAGCCAAAAGCTCGCGCCGACGAGCACGGCGCCGGCGACGGCGGCGGGCCTGGGCGCGCGCAGGCCGAGGCCGTCGCGCAGACGGGCACCCCGCGCCGCGGTCCACACCACCGGAGGCCCGGCGAAGAACAACACCTGGGCCAGGGCCACGCCGGCGGCGGTCGGCGGCAGAGCGGCGCCGGCGACGAACCACAGCGCGAGCGCCGCGCAGAACACCGCGACCGCTTCGCGCGCCGGCAGCGGCGCGGTCAGCCTCGCCATCGCTGCGCGATCGGCACGCGGCGGCCGAATCCGAACGCCTTCGTGGTGATCTTGAGCCCGGGCGCGGCCTGGCGCCGTTTGTATTCGCTGCGCTGGACCAGGTCGACCACGCGGTCGACCGTGGCGCGGTCGACCGCGCCGGTGGCCGCGATCTCGTCCCGGCTCATGTTTCGTTCGACATACAACTCGACGATGTGGTCGAGGACGTCGTACGGCGGGAGCGAGTCCTGGTCGGTCTGGCCGGGGCGCAGCTCGGCGCTCGGCGGTTTCGTCAGCGTGGACTCGGGGATGATCGGCCGGCCGGCTTGCCGGTTGACTTCGCGCGCGAGCGCGTACACGAGCGTCTTGGGCACGTCGCTGATGACCGCGAGGCCGCCGGACATGTCGCCGTACAGCGTGCAATAGCCGACCGCCAACTCGCTCTTGTTGCCGGTCGACAGCAGCAGGTGACCGAACTTGTTCGACAGCGCCATGAGGATGACGCCGCGCAAGCGCGCTTGCAGGTTCTCCTCGGTCACGTCGGGCGGGCGGCCGTCGAACGCGGGTTCGAGCAGCGCCAGCATCGACGCGAACGGCTGTTCGATCGGAATGACCTGGAACGCGATGCCGAGCGCGCCGGCGAGAGCGCGTGCGTCGGCGACGGAATGCTCGGACGAAAAGCGCGACGGCATCGCGACGCCGACCACTCGGTCGGAGCCGAGGGCGCGCGCCGCGATGCACGCGGTGAGCGCCGAGTCGATGCCGCCGGACAGGCCGAGAACGGCCGACCGGAACCCGCAGCGGGCGGCGTAGTCGCGCACGCCCATGGCGAGCGCGGCGAGCGCCGCCGCTTCGTCCGATGGCAGAGGCGCGCGCATCGGCCCGGACACCGCGCCGCGCGGCTCGACGTCGCACACGATCACGTCCTCGTCGAACTCCGCCGCGCGCGCGGCCGTCTCGCCGTCGGGAGAAAATGCGTGGGACGCGCCGTCGAACAACAGCTCGTCGTTGCCGCCCACCTGGTTGACGGCGATCAGCGGCAGGCGATACTTGCGCGCGAGCGCGGCGAACATGCGAGGGCGCAGCGACCGCTTGGCCACGGTGAAGGGCGACGCGCCGATGTTGACGAGGATGTCGGGCCCCAGCGCGACGAGTTCCGCGACCGGGTCGCGGTCGTAGTAGCGCTCGGGCCAGAAGTCGGCGTCGTTCCACATGTCCTCGCAGATCGTGATCGCGAGCTTGACGCCGCCGACATCGGCCAGTGCGAGCGATCGCGCGGGCTCGAAATAGCGCTGTTCGTCGAACACGTCATAGGTCGGCAGCAACGATTTGTGATGGACCGACGCGATGCGGCCGCGGTCGACCACGGCGGCGGCGTTGTGGAGTTTGCGGCCGGCCGGCCGGCCGACGCGATCGACGAATCCGACGACCGTCGGGATCGGCACGCGGGCGGCGAGCGCGTCGACCGCGCGCAGGTTGACGTCGACGAACGCGGGCTGGTCGAGCAGGTCGAGCGGCGGGTAGCCGCACACGGCCAGCTCCGAGCAGATGGCGAGATCGGCGCCGTCAGTCGCAGCGCGGTCGACCGCGGCGGCCAGGCGCGCGACGTTGCCGTCGAAGTCGCCAACGACGACGTTCTGCTGGACGAGCGCGATCCGCACGCGATCGGCACTCTAGCACCGAATCACCGGTCGGACAGCGCGGGCGCGTAGGTCGCGTCGCCGGGAGTCGCCGCGTAGATCTCGTAGTCGCCGAGGGGGAGGTCGGCCGGGACGCGGACGTGCGCGCGGTACGTTCCGTCCGGGCCGGTGACCGCGCGGCCGATCCGCGTCGCACCGTCGCCGCCGCGGCCAGCGGGTGCCAGATAGATGTCGACGCGACCGCCGGCGATGCCGAGGCCGTCCGCGTCGACCAGGCGCCCGCGCACGGCGATCGGTTCGCCGCGGAACGCGTCGGGCGGCGACTCGTCCACCGCGATCGCGGTGCGGACCTTGCCCTCGTATGCGGATGCGGGCATCTCGGGCAGCGATCGCCCCGGTGCCACGGTCCGCTCGGCCGGTCGCGCGGGTTCGCCGGTCGCATCCGCACTGGATGGGTCATCCGGCTCGGCGCCGGGGCTCGGCAGCGGCGATCGCGCCTCCGCGAGCTGCTCCGCCGACAGGCCGCGCACGTCCCCCTCGAGTCGGGTGTAGTGGCCCGCGTACTCGGGCGGCTGCGGCAGCGTGTCGACGCCGCGCGGCCGGTGCATGGCCTTGTCGGACGCATTCGCCACGTCCAGGCGGAGCGCCGCGCCGCCGAGGTCGACCCGCAGCCAGCGCCCGCCCGCCGCGTCCGGCACCCAGACCTCGACCCACGCGTGCGCCTCGTTGCTCACGTAGCGCGTGGGAATGCCGAGCGCGTTGGCGGTGACCATGAACGCGAACGATCGGTGGCGGCAGACCCCCGCGCGCGCCGAGAACAGATCCCAAAACAGGTCGTCGGTCGACCGCGGAAGCGGTCCGGCTTCGAAGGCGCGGAACGTGCGGGCGAGGAGGTCGACCGCGCGTTTGACGGTCATGCCGCGGTGGAGGCCGAGTTCGCGCAGCGCGCGGTCGGCCGATCGGCGCACCGGTTCGGGCAGGGGGCGCGCGAGACCGCGGGGGATGTCGGCGATGCGGAAGCCGCCGGGGACGTCGGGCGCGAAGTAGCGAGCGTCGGCGTCCGCGAGGAACACGAGTCGGTGCGGGCCGGCCACGCCCGTCTCGTCGCTGCGCACGTAGAAGTTGTCGGCGCCGTCTTTGGAAAACACGAGTGGTACCGGCGGC
This sequence comes from Deltaproteobacteria bacterium, assembly GCA_003696105.1. NCBI lineage: Bacteria > Pseudomonadati > Myxococcota > Myxococcia > Deltaproteobacteria bacterium. The sequence goes on from RFGE01000010.1 coordinate 17,132, forward strand.
GCGGTCTCGTACGACAGGATGCGCATGTCCGGCGCGACCGACGGGATGGGCACCTCGTCGCCGGGCCGCAGGTCGACGACGAGCGACGCCCAGAACAGGTCGCGGTCGGGATCGGGATCGCCGCCGATCGCGAGGTCGGCGGTCGCGGGCTGCGCGACCGACAGCACGTAGTCGGCGTCGACCGCGTCGAGCGCCGTCATGCGTTTGAACGGCACGACGCTCGGATTGAACACCTCGACGTAGTGGAGCGCGTCGTCCGGGCCGGTCTGCCGGTCGGCGCGCCATCGGGTGTCGCGGTCTGCGCCCGAGCGGCCGTAGATCGGTTCGGTGGGGGCCGGCGGCGCGTCGCCGGGAGGTCGCGGCACGATTTTGTCGCCGCGCGAGAACCCCTCCGGGTTGCGGCCGGGCGCCGGGACTGCGCCGAACAGGCGCGCGTCGGGGGTGACGCTGGACAGGTCGATGTACTCGTGGAGCGTGGGACGCGCCCGGTCGCCGCCGGCGGCGAGGGCGGCGGCCCCGGCGCCGGCTGCCGCCGCGATCGCGGCGATGAGAGCGCGCTGGCCCACCGGCAGAGTCTATCGCCGCAACCCGGCGGCGACCACCGCTACCCGGCGTCGTCGCCGGCGGCCGTCTTCGACCGGGCACCGGCGCTCGCGCCGGGCGACTCGGCGCCGGTGCCGGCCTGCGGCTCGGCGTCGGCGGCGGCGTCCGGCGGCACCTTCCCGTGGCGCAGCGCGATCTCGGCGGCTTCGACCTCGGCGTCTTCGGGCACCCACTGCATGAACACCGGCCGGTGGTAGTCGCTCGGCCGGGGAGGCAGAAAGCTGCGGCTCATGCCGGAAGGATACCGCGTGGCGGGCGGCGGCGCGCGCCGTGCCCGCCGCGGCGCGCGGTCGTGTACCCTCGGACCGGATGCGCGCGTACCTCATCCGCCACGGTCACGCGGTGTCGGCCGACACCGCGGGTGCCGACGACCGCCGCTGGCTGTCCGAGCAGGGGCGCGCTCAGCTCGTCGGCGTCGCGGAGCGGCTGCGCGACCTGCGCGTGTCGTTCGACGCGGTGGTGTGCAGTCCACTGGTGCGGGCGGTGCAGACCGCGGAGCTGCTCGCCGGCGCCGTCGGTTTCACGGGCGCGGTCGAGGTCACCGCGGCGCTCGCCCCGGGCGCGCCGGCCGACCGCGCGGAGGACGAACTGGCGGCGCGCGGCGTCGCCGTCGCGGCAGTCGGGCACGAGCCGGGGATCTCCGCGCTGGCGGCGAGGCTGTGCGGCCGCCTCCTGCGGCCGTTTCGCCCGGGTCAGGTCGCCTGCGTCGACGGCGGTGCACTCGCGTGGTGGATCGATCCGGACGCCGGCATCGTGCGCCCGGCGTGATCGCACCGGCGGAGCCGTCAGCCAGGCGGCTCGTCGCCGCCGCCGTCCGCGCGGCCGCCACCCGTCGCGTCGGGGTCCGTGGCCTCGTCGCCGGCCGCGCGGTCTTCGCCGCCGGTCGTTCGCGCGCGGCCGCCCTCGAGCGGCGCCAGCGGATGCGGGCACGCGGCGGCATCGGCCGACCGCCGCGCCGTCATGTTGTGATCGAGCAGGTAGATCATCATGTACGCCTCGGCCGTGCGGCGCGGGCCGGGGCGTCCGGCGACGATGCGGAAATCGGCCGCGAGCTGGCGGCGGAAGTACGATCGGTACAGCGCGATCGGATCGATCCGATCTTCGACGCGTTCGCGTTCGATCTTGCGCCCGAGGACCTGCTCGGCCCATTCGACGGAGATCGCTTCGACGTTGTTGTTGCGCATCGCCGTGCGCAGGGTTGCGACCTCCTCGAAGGTCATGTCGAACAGGAACTCTTCGAATGCCTGCTTCTGTTGCAGCGACACCTCGTCGCGCGCGAAAAACGACAAGAAGTCCGAGGGGCAGTCTTCGCACACGAGGCGGAAGTACTCGCTCGTGCCGAGTAGCGAGCCGAGGTCGGCGTTGACTCGATTGCGCGCACGCCACGCCGACTCGAGCAGAGGGCAGAAGTCGTCGATCTCGACCTGGGCGTTCTCCCAGATCTGGATGAGCTGCTCGGCGGCGCGGCGCTTGGTGGCGAGCCTGACGTCCGGCTTGCGCAACAGAGCGAGCAGCAACTCCTCGGCCAGTTGCGTGTAGATCGACTGCGCGAGTTCGTCGCGCAACCGGCTGTCGAGTTCGCTCAGTTCGTCGCCGGCGCGGTTCGAGTAGTACGCGCACGCCTGGACGAAGCCGCGCAAGAACTGGATCTTTGCGATGAGGAACGTGCGCGACAGGGTCGCCTTCAGCGGCAGCGCGAGTTCGCCGGACAGGCCGTCGTTTTCGCACAGGTGTTCGATCAGTGTCTCTTCCGACCGCTGTTTGCCGGCGAACGAGTCCGGCTCCCGCAACGAGGGCGACGCGCGCACGAGGTTGGACAGGTCGATGAGCTGCCGGAGATGGCCGCGCAGCGCGTCGGCGTCGTGGGTGGAGGCGCGCGACAGGGCTTTCAGACCGCGGGTGACGAGCGCCGACTCGGCGTCGTCGAACAGGCGGAGCTGCCGGGTGTCCATCGCCGCTGCGGACGACATGCTTCTGCAAGGCTACCACTGGTTGCCGGGGCGTTCGACCCGCTTTCGGCCCGCAGTCGGTCAGTGTTCGATTCGGCGCAGGACGGGGTACAGGTGCAGCCCGGGCCCGGCGTCGCGGCGGGCGAACCGGCGCGTCCACTTCTCGAACCCGGGTTTCTCCACTTCGACGGTCACGCTGGCGACGTCGTCCGGCCACACCCATTGCGTGCCGGCGGGGACGCGCGTACCCCGGATGGACACCGCGGCATCCCTCGGATCGGGGGAGACGGTCACCGTCAGCGGCTGGGTGGCCGCCGCCGGAGCCGCATCCGGCGTGCGGCTCTTGAGCGCGTAGGCGGTGGCCATGGCGGACACGACCGCACCGAGCAGCGCGGCCAACACCCACGCGGCGCGGCCGCCGCCGGTCGCCGCCGCTGCGGCGTGTTCTTCGTCGTCCGCATCGCCCGCGTCGTCGGCGTCGCGCGGCGCCTCGGTAAACAGGTGCAGCGAGCGTGCGCCGACCTTGCCCTTTGCGAACAGGTCCATGTCGAACAGGCCGATGACCTCGGTCGAATGGCCCGGGTCGAGGTTGAACACGAGCTTCGACACGGACCGCATCACGGAGATCAGCCCGAGGCCGGCGCCGCCGGCCTTGTCCTCGATCATCGAGCCGGTCTTCGCGCGCGTGAGGTACTCGAGCGCGCGCTGGCGCGACAGCGAACCGCCGCCGTCGCGCACCGCGATGCCGAAGTAGCGGCCGCTGCACCCGTATTGCACCTGGATGGCGCTGACCTCTTCGAGTTGGGCGAGCTCCTTGAGCGACTTGCCGGCGTAGATTTCGTTGCCGTTGTCGTCGACGGGGGCGTGGTACAGCGCGTTCATCATCAGCTCGTCGGCGACGAGTTGGATGCGGTCGCGCACGGGGCCGCGCACGCCGGCCAGCTTCGCGTACTGCATGAGAACGTCGATCGCGCGGCCTTTCTGCTCGTAGTTCTTGACGACCATCGAGAAGGTCGTGACGCCCCACGGAAAATACTTCTGCAGCCCGAAGATCTCGCCGCGCAGGCACTTGGTGCTGGTCGCGATGAACTCGTCGTCGTCGAAGCGCTCGTCGTGGCACAGCAAGCTGGTGACGCGCGCGTCCTTGAGCAGCGTGACCTTTTGCACCAACGTATCGCCCGGAATGATGTAGACGATCTTGGCGTCGTGCGGGACCTTGGCGAAAAACAGCTTGTCGGGATTGTCGCGCCGCGCGTCGAACACGACGAGCTGCGGCGGGTCGTTCGGATCCAGGCCGGATGCGTCGCCGATGAACGACGCGCGCGAGCCGGTCGCGGTCGTCACGCGCTTGACCGCCCGCTTGAGGCGGTTGTCGCGCGTGATGACGGCCATGTGGTAGCGCAGCATGCGGGGCTCTCCGGTGCGGGGGCTCGGGCGGGGCGAGGCGGCGAGCGGCGGGCGCTACTTTTTCGCGATGATCGTCGTCCCCTTCGGCGACGTGCCGGTCGAGGGCGTGGACCCGGTGCCGGACCCGCTCGCGCCGGGCCGGCCACCGCTGCCGCCGACGGCCGGCGTCTTCGGATGACTGGCCGGCCCGGACGCGGAGGCAGGAGCCGGCTTGGCGGAGCCGCGCGCCCCGGTGGTGAGCTTCTCCGCCAGCTCGAGCCGCTCCTTGACCGTCGTGGTCTCGGCGTGGTCGGCCTCGAGTTTGGCGATTTCCTCGCGGCGGGTCGCGATCTCCTGCTCGTACTCGGCGATCTCTTTTTTCAGGACGTCGATGCGGCCCTCGATGTCCTTTTGCTTGCGCGACGCGTCGTCGATGATCGAGCGGACCTTGACCTTGGTCGACTCGAGCGTCTTTTTCACGACCTGGACGACCAACTCGACGTTGTCGGTCGGAAGCGACCGCATCAGCTCGATGGCGTCGTCGATACCGTAGGCGGGGGCGTCGTAGTCGTCGTCCATTTCGGATTCGGCCGCGGCGTCCGGATCGGGTTCCGGCGCCGGGCGGGTCGGCGTCGACGCGGCGAGCGGAGCGGGCGCGGAGGCGGCCGGTTGCACGGCCGGCGGCGCGTTCAGGTCGATGTTTTCGACCGGCGAATCGAAATCGTCTCCGCCCTTTTTGCGCTTGTCGAACAGACCCATGGCACAATGGTACCGCAACTGGCGCGGGCGATGGGACGGCCCGGCCGGGAAAGGTGTGTCGAATCATGCGCAGTCTGTGGCTCGCTATCGTCGCGGCCGTCGCCGCGTGTTCCGTTCCCGCCCGCGCGCCGGCCGGCGCGGCCGTCGCGCCCGAACTGGCCGCCCTCGACGGCCGGAAGGACATCGACGGCCGACCGCTGCCGCCGCGCGCCGACGCGCCCCGCACGCTCGTGATGTTCTTCGCGTCGTGGTGAAGCCACTGCCGCGCGCAGCTCGGCGAGCTGCAACGGATGGACCTGTCGGACGTGCGGGTCGTGCTCGTCAACGCGTTCGAGGATTACGGCGAGCGCGGGAGCGAGCGCGCGATGCGCGCGCTGTTGGCCGAACGCGGCATCCGGTGGCCCGTCGTGGCCGGCGATGCGTCGCTGCGCCGGCTGTTCCGCGTGCGACAGATCCCGTCGCTGTTCGTGTTCGACGGCGACGGGCGGCTCGTGCGCGCCTTTCGCCGCAGCGAGGGGCCGCCGCCCACGCGCGAGGAGCTCGCGTCCTACCTTTCCGCACGTGGAGGCACACGTTGATCGGCGCCACTGTCCTGGCGCGCGCGGCTGCGGTAGGGTAGGGCGTGCCGGCGACGGCGCGGTGGTCCGGCGGGCTCCGTCGAGTCGAAACGGCCCGCGGCGGTGCGCGCGCCGCCGGCAGCGCAACAGGGGGAA
>RFGE01000011.1 GCA_003696105.1 Deltaproteobacteria bacterium
CGACGAAGTAAGGGTGGGCCCCCTTTCGAGGAGCTCCAACGCCGCCGGCGGCGTGAGGGGGCCGCGAGGACCGTACGCGATGCGTGATTCCTCATTTAACGCCAGTCGTCGCCCAACTCGGCGCGCAACACGTCCGCGCACAGCGCGACGCACTCGTTGCAGATGTGGATCCCCGCCTGGGTGAGCAGCTTCTTGACCTGGTCGCCGGGCGTTCCGCACAGGGTGCAGGCGAAGTCGCCCTGATGCGTCACGCGGCGCGGGCGGCGCGGCGGGGTCGCGGCCGCGTCCGCCGCCGGCAGCGACGCGACCTGCGACACCACCGGGAACTCGCGCGTGACCGCCGGCGCATCGCCGGTGCCCGCCAGCGAGGCGTGGCAGGCGCCGCACACCGGCAGCGGACGCGGGTCGACCAGGGGGCTGGCGCACAGCGGGCAGGGCGCGTCGGGATTGGTCATCGGAACCACTATACCGTCGGCGGGCCGGCGGCTGCAGCCGGGCCGGCGGGCACGCGGACGGTGATGCGCGTGCCGCGGCCCGGCGCGCTGTCGACGTCGATCGCGCCGCCGTGCTCGTCCACGATATGGCGGACGATCGCGAGGCCGAGGCCGGTGCCGCCGGCGCGCGTCGTGAAGAACGGATCGAACATGTGCGCGACGACCTCGGGCGGCATGCCCGGACCGTCGTCCGCCACGCACACGACCGCGTGGTCGCCTTCGCGCCCGACGCGGAGGTCGACGCGCCCGCCGGTCGCGCCGGCCGCTTCGGCCGCGTTGCGCAGCAGGTTCCACAGCACTTGCCGCAGCTTCTCCGCGTCCGCCTCGATCGCAATCGGCTCGTCGGTCGTCCGCGTCAGCCGCACGGGGACCGAGCCCAGGTCGGGGTCGCGCGCGAACACGCGCAGCGTCTCCTCGACCAACTCGTCGAGCGCGAACGCGACGTTGTGCCGCGGGCGCGGGTTCGTGTAGTCGAGCAGGTCGCGAATCAGACGGTCCAGGCGGTCGACTTCACGCGTGACGATCTCCATCAGCTTCGTGCGATCCTCCGAGCTGCCGCGATCGCTGCGAAGCAGCTCGATCGATCCCGAAATCGACGCGAGCGGGTTGCGCAACTCGTGGGCGACGCTCGCGGCCACGGTCCCGATCGTCGCCAGGCGTTCCGCTTGGCGGACCTGTGCTTCCATCGCGCGCAGCTCGGTGAGGTCCTGGAAGCTCAGGATGCGACCGCGCGGTCGGTTCTGATGGTCGACCAGTGGGGACAGCGACACGCCGAACACCGCCCGGCGCCCGCTGGGCAACCGGATGTCGACCTCGCCGCGGCGCAGCGGCGCGTGCGGATCGGCAGCGGTGACCGCCTCCGCCAGCGCCGGAGCGACGTCGGCCAGGGGCCGCCCGACCGGATCGCAGTCGAGTTCGAGCAGGTCGACCGCCGCGCGATTGGCCGTCAGAACCGTGCCGGACGTGTCGACGGTGACGAGCCCGCTCGTGAGGCAGCGCACGATGTCCTCGTGCAGCGTGTACAGGTCCGCGGCAGCGGCACGCTCGGTCTCGAGCGATGCGCTGGCGCGCGCGAGCTGGCCGCCGAGATTGACCGCCAGCACCGCGATCGCGCCGAACGCCGCGAGGTTCAAGCCGAGGTGGCGCGCGAGTTCGAGCGCCGACAGGTCCGACGGCAGCAATCGCTGGCCGGCTAGCGACGGCAGCGCGCCCGTCCACCCGAGGATGCTCACGGCCACGAACAGGAACGCGCTGGCGGCCGCCGTTGCGATCGCACCGCGCTGGTAGCGGACCGTCGCGGCGCCGACGATCGCGACCGGGAAGAAGAACGTGTACCCGCTCTGTGCGCCGCCGGTCACGTGGACGAGCAGCGTGGCGATCACGAGGTCGACCGCGATTTGCGCCGTGGCGAAGCGCGTCATGTTGGCCACACGTGGCAGCGCGATCGCGTAGGCGATCGTGAGCAAGTAGGTCGCCGCGATGATCGCCAACAGAATGTATGTATTGGGCGTTTGCAGGTCGACGTCGCCGACCCACGCGATGACGACCGTCGTGCCGAGGGCAAAGCTGATCAGCACGAGCCGAAACAGCATCAAGTACGTCACGCGCCGCGCGAGATCGGTCCCGTCCCGGCGCTCGACACCGTCCCGTCCGCGGCCGTCGTCGCCGCGTTGCGTGACGCGATCGTGTCCGCCGCGGTCCGGGCCGCGTTGCGTGGCGCGACCGTCGCCGCCGCGGTCCGGGCTCGACGCGCCGGAGGACGGGGGGTGGGCGGGCGCAGTCACGGCCGCGGCCGCCGGCGAACCGCGCCCGCTGCGCCGACCTTCCCGAATGAACCGGGAGCGTGCCGCAAGGCGTGAACGCGCGCCCGCGCGAGCATCCACCAGCCTCCTATTCGGCTCGGATGTTGCCCGCGAGCTCGAAGATCGGCAGGTACATCGCGATGATCAGTCCGCCGATGATCCCGCCGAGGAACACCATCATGACCGGCTCCATCAGCGACGTGAGCGACGCGACCGCCACGTCGACCTCTTCCTCGTAGAAGTCCGCGATCTTCTGGAGCATCGCGTCCATCGCGCCGGTCTGCTCGCCGACGCCAATCATCTGGACGACCATCGGCGGGAACACGCGCGCCTCGGCGAGTGGTCCGGCGAGGTCTTTGCCCTCGGAGATCTTCTGGCGCGCAAACAACACGCCGCGTTCGACGATGCGATTGCCCGACGTCCGCGCGCAGATGTCGAGCGCGTCGAGGATCGGCACGCCGGAGGAAAGCAGTGTGCCGAGCGTGCGCGTGAAGCGCGCGACGACGACCTTGCGCAGCACGTTGCCGATCACCGGAATCTTGAGCAGGAAGGCGTCGAACAGATCTCGGCCTTTCTCCGTGCGCATCATGACGGTGAACGCGCCGGCCAGAACGATCGCGGCGATCAGAAACCAGTACCAGTTGGCGATAAAGCCATTGGACAGGTTGATCACCACCTTGGTCGGGGCGGGCAGCGAGCCGGCGCGCATCTCCTTGAACATGTTCTCGAAGACCGGGATGACCTTCGTGAGCAGGACGACGATCACGCCGACCGCGACGCACAGAATCGAGATCGGATAGACCATCGCGCCCTTGACCTGGCGCTTGAGCTTGGCCGCCTTCTCGATGTAGGTGGACAGGCGGTGGAGGATCGTGTCCAGGATCCCGCCCACCTCGCCGGCGGCGATCAGGTTGACGTACAGGTCGTCGAATACGCGCGGGTGGCGCCGCAGGGCGTCGGAGAACGTCGCGCCTGACTCGACGCTCGCCTTCACGCTGCCGATGATGCGCCCGAAGTTGCGGTTCTCCGTCTGCTTCGACAGGATATCGAGGCACTGGACCAGCGGCAGACCGGCGTCGATCATCGTGGCGAGCTGCCGCGTGAACACGACGAGGTCTTTTTCGCCGACGCCGGAGCCGAAACGGATGCTCAACTGCCGCGACGCCTTGCGCACCTTGGTGGGCTGAATGCCCTGTGTGCGCAGTGCCTGGCTCGCCGCGTCCGCGTCGTCGGCCTCGATGACGCCGGATCGGGTCTCGCCCGACCGTGTCCTGCCCTCCCAGTTGAATTTCGGCATGTGCGTTGTCCCTCGCGTGGATTTCGCGCCGGGTCGCGGTCCGGCGCGCGACCGCCCGGGTTAGGCGGCCGGCTTGCGCCCCGACGAAGCCTGCGCGTTGGCAATGATCGTCTTGAGTTCTTCCGGATCCGACGACCTGGCCATAGCGTCCTCCAAAGTGATCTGGCGGCGCAAGAAAAGGTCGCACAGGCTTTGGTTCATCGTCTGCATGCCGAACTTGGACTGGCCGATCTGCATCTGCGAGTAGATCTGGTGCAGTTTGTCCTCGCGGATGAGGTTGCGGATCGCGGGGGTCGGGATCATCACCTCGGATGCGAGGACGCGGCCGGAGCCGGAGGCGCGCGGAATCAGCATTTGACAGATCACGCCCTCGAGCACGAAGGACAGCACCGCGCGTACCTGTGCCTGCTGATGCGGCGGGAACACGTCGATGATGCGGTTGATGCTCTGGATGGCGCTGTTGGTGTGCAGCGTGGCGAAGGCGAGGTGGCCGGTCTCCGCGATGGCCAGCGCCGCCTCGATCGTCTCGAGGTCGCGCAGCTCGCCGATCAGGACGACGTCCGGATCCTGTCGGAGGATGTATTTGAGCGCCTTGGCGAACGACTCCGTGTCGCTGCCTACCTCGCGCTGGTTTACGACCGACATCTTGTGCGGGTGGAGAAACTCGATTGGATCCTCCACCGTGACGATGTGGTGCCGATGGTTGCTGTTGATCCGGTCGATCATCGACGCGAGCGTCGTCGATTTGCCCGACCCGGTCGGTCCGCACACGAGCACCAG
>RFGE01000012.1 GCA_003696105.1 Deltaproteobacteria bacterium
CCTGCGTCCACCGGCGCCGCCCGGCCGTCCGCCGCGCGCGCGCCGGCGCCCGCGCCCCCGACGGCCGCCGCGCACAAGCGGCTCGGAAGTGCTCCCGCGCCCCGCCGGTGGACGATCGCTCTGCAGGCCGGGGCCGTCGCCACACGCGGCGACCTCGGCGTCGGACCGACGGTCGGGATCGCCGCCGATGCGCGCGTGACCGACCGCCTGCGCGCGACGCTCGGCGTCGACTGGGCCGCGTTCGCACGCCAGGACGACGCGCTGCTGTCGCCACCGGGTTGGCCGCGCGGGCGGGGCCAGTTGATCCAGGAAACGGCGGTGACGACCGCTTGGCTGGGAGCGGCCGTCGACGTGGCTCGCTTCGGCCAAGCGCGGCCCTACGCCCGCGCCTCGCTTGGCATCGCGCTGCATCGCACGCAGCTGCGCGCGTTCTCCGCGACGGCGACCGACCGCACGGCGGCGCCCGCGATCGCAGTCGGCATGGGCGTTCGCGGCCAGCGGGGCGCGATGGCCTGGGGCGTCGACGTCGCGTGGCGCGAAACGACCGCCGACTTCGGCATGGCGGCGGCCGCCGCGGGCGAGAACACCGCGTCGGGCCTGTCGGTCACGGCCGGCGCCGGCGCGGCGTTCTAGGAGGCTGTCAGCGGCGGCGGAAGCTCTCTTGCGCGATCGCGCGGCGATTGATCTGGTTCGTTCCCTCGTAGATCTGCGTGAGCTTCGCGTCGCGGAACGCCTTCGCGGCGCGCGCGTGCAGCGCGCCGGCCGACGGCGGCACGAGGTCGAGTGCCGCGGTCGCGACGAACATCGCGGTGTCGCTGCCGACGATCTTCGCCGTCGCGCCGAGCACCGCCTGGTGCGCCCACGCCGCGTCCGATGGCGACGTCGCCTCGGCGAGCGCCGCCACGGCGCGCGCGCCGACCGCGGGCGCCCGCGCGATCCAACTCGCGGCGCGCTGCGCGAACCCGCCGGGCAACAGCACGCCGTCGCAGTGAAACGCCGCCTCGAGATACGCCGCGCGCGCCGCCCGAATGCGAGCCACCATCTCGGCGAGCAGATCGTCCTCCCACGCCTCCGTCCGCCGGCCGCGCGTCGCCGCCAACGCGCACGCGAACGCGTCGCGCGCGATGCCGGTCGCGATCGCTCCGACCGGCCCGCGCGACACGGCCAGCACCCGCCGGCTCAATTCGGCGCCGCCGCCCTCGGCGCCGATGCGATCCGACTCCGGCACAAACACGTCGTCGAACTCGAGTTCGGCGGCGGGGCAGGCGCGCTGGCCCATCTTGTGCTCGACCCGGGCGACGCGGAACCCGGGCGTGCCGCGCCGCACGAGAAACGCCGTCCACGACGCCGCCGGAGCCGACCGATCGAGCGCCGCGAACACGGACACGTACTCGGCCACGTTGCCGTTGCTGATGAACACCTTGCGCCCCGTGATGCGGTAGCCGCCCGGGACGCGGCGCGCATAGCTGCGCACGTCCCCCGTCGCGAGCCCCTCGCGCTCCTCGACGTCGGACCCACCGCCCGGCTCGGTGATCGCGAACGCGCACAGCACCGGCGTCCCCGCCGCCGCCGCGCGCGCCACCTCGGCGAGAACGCGCTCGCCCAGGTCCATATCGAGTTCGAGCAGGATCGGCAACATGCCGAGCCCGTGGGCGCCGAACAGGTTGGCGATGCCGGCGTCGGCGGCGCACATCTCCTCGAACGCCGCCGCCAGCGGAGCGATGCCCAACGCGTCGCCGCCCCACGCGCGCGGCAGCGCCGCCGACAGCCAGCCGTCGAGCCCGCCGGCGCGCACGACGTCCCAGCACACGTATCCGGTTTCGACCTCCGCCCGGCGATCCACGTCGAGCGCGACCGGCGCGATGTGCCGGTGGGCGAACCGCCGGGCGCGGAACACCACGTCCAACATGGCCGGCGTCACGCCGCCGGCCTGCGTCCACTCGAGCCCCGCCGGCGCGCCCAGCCCGCCGGCGACCCCATCGGCCCGCAGCATCACCGCCGGCAGCTCCCGACTCGTGCGGTGGGCAAGCCTCGGCGCGGTGCGCGCACCGCGATCGCGCACGGCCGCCGCACGCCGCACGCCGCGCTCACGCCGCCTCCGGCGCACGCGCCGCCTTCGGCGCATCAAGGCGCGCGAGCGGCCACCGGCGCTCGGCTTCGGGCAGCACCGCGCGCCACGTCGGGTACCACCGCACCTCGACCGGCCGACCCGCGTCCACGCCGAGCGCCGCGATCTCGCGCCCGATCGGGTGCGGTCCGAGTTCGAGCTGCGCGCGGCCGCGCCGCGACCGGATACCGGCCGCGTCCACCGCGATGCGCGTTCGCAGCAGTTCGCCGTCCAACACGGTGTAGGTACACACATCGAAGCGCTGCGGACGCGCTGGCAGTCGCGTATCGACTGCCAGCCGCAAGATCGGCTCGCCGTGCTCGGCCAAGGTGCATACGCGCTGCGCGTCGCGCCACGAAAACGCGATGTCGGCGACGAACTTCGGATAGCCCCACAGCGTGCGCCCGGCGTAGTTTGCGATCTCCGTCGTCACCGGCAGGTGATGCACCCACCAGCCGAACTCCGGCCAGCGACCGTCGATCACGAGCGGCAACAGCGGCGGCGGCCGCCGGCGGCTGCGCACGACCGGCCAACACACCGCCACCTCGCCGTACGGTCCGACGGTCGTCTCGCGATAGTCGAAACACATGATCCCGAGCGGCGCGCGGCCGGGCCAAAGCTCCACCACGCGCAGCGGCTCCGGCACCAGCGCCTGCAGCCGCGCCGTCCGCGCCGGAAACGCCGCCGCCAGCACGGCCGTATCGAAGTAGCGAATCGGCAGGTCGATGTCGAAGCTCATGGGCCGAGCCTATCCGACGCCGCGCGCGGGCGAAAACGGAAACCGTGGGTCACGAACGCGCCGCGCGCGACGCACCCCCTCCACGACGCCGCATCCGGCGCGCGCCGACGGCAGACGCCGCGCACACCCGACGCCCGCCCACGCCTCGCAGCGACGCGCGGTCGGCCCCGAGGGCCCGCGTCGCGGCGCGACCGGTCAGTCGTCGCGCTCGAAGTCCAGCGCTCGCTCGAGGCACAGCCGCGGCGCCGGGCGAAAGCCCACGTGGCGCAAGAACGCCAGCAGGTCGCCGTTGTCCCAGTCGACCTGCGTCTGGACTCGGTCGACGCGCATCGCCTTGACGTTCTTGACGAACTGGTCCCACAGCGCGCGCGCCACGCCGCGGCCGCGAAGCTCGGGGTGTACGCCGATCGCCTCGAGCGTCGCGACCGGCTCCGGCGCGCCGTAGTCGCCGTAATAGATCGATCCCATCAGGAAGCCGACCATCGCGCCGTCGCGTTCCGCGGCGAGACCGAGCCGCACGCCGGCCTCCTCGAGCGCCGCCTTCAGCTTGACCTTGTAGTACTCCGGGCGCGGCCGGCCGAAGCTGTGCGCGTCCAGCCGCACCAGGTCGTCCAGATCGTCGGCGCGCAGCGTGCGCACCACGTAGGCGTCGTCACCGTTCATGCCGCTCTCCTTTCACGCAGCCGCTCGTGCCGATATGCGCCCCACAGCGCCGCGCCGAGCGCGCCGGCGTAGGCCGCGTCGGGATGCGTCCGCACGTCGATCGCGAAGCTCTTCATGTCCGCGGCGAGATCGCACATGCAGGCCAGAAGCCCCTCGTCCGCCGACAGCCCGCCGGTGATCAGCACCACGCCGTCCGTCACCTTCGCGCTGCGCAACAGCTTCAGGAATCGATTGGCCATCGACTCGTGGATGCCGCGCAAGATGTCCTGCACGGCGATGCCGCGCGACACCATGTTGATGACGTCCGTCTCGGCGAGCACCGCGCAGATGCCGGAGATCTTCTCCGGCGACGTCGACGTGCGGGACAGCGGACCGATCTCGTCGAGCGACACGCCGAGATAGCGGGCAATGTTCTCGAGGAATTGCCCCGAGCCGGACGCGCACTGGCTCGTCATGCGGTAGCCGAGCACCTTCGAGCGCTCGTCGAGCTTGATCGCGCGGCCGTGCAGCGCGCCGACGTCCACCACCGCCCGCGTCTCCGGGTCCAGAAACAGCGCGCCGCGCGCGTGGGCGGTCATGCCGTAAAAGTGGCCCGTGCGAAAGTCCACGAGTTCGCCCTCGCCGGTCGTCGCCACGTAGTCGACGTCGTCAGGGCGGACGTTCGCCTGTTCGAGCGCCGCGCCGTACGCGAGCTTGATCACTTCGCGTTGATCGCGCCGGCGGATTCGCTCGGTCCACTTGGCCACCACCCGCGCGCCAGGCCGCTCGCGGCCGCCTCCCTCCGGACTTTCGACGAACGCGACCTTGACCGCGCTCGTGCCGACATCGACACCCGCTGTGAGAATCACGCCGCTGCCCTCCGGTTGCGGGCGTCCCGCAGCGCAAACAGCGCCGCACCGAGCGCCCCGGTGTAGATCGAACTCGGCGAGATGTTGATCGTCCGCTCGCCGTAGTTTTCGCGCACGAGTTCGCGCAACGCGGACACCGCCGCCTCGTTGTTCGCGACCCCGCCGGTAAACGTAAACTCCTCGTCGATGCCGCCCGACCGCGCCAACAGCGCCATCGCGCGCAGGATGATCGCGCGGTGCAGTCCGGCGAGAATGTCCTCGCGCCGCTGGCCCATCGTGAGCCGATCGCGCAGCTCGGCGCCCGCGAACACCGTACAGGTGCTCGTGATCTTCACGCGCCGGGTGGACTGCATCGCCATCGGCCCCAGCTCGTGAACGCCCATGCTCATCTCGTCCGCGATGTAGCCGAGGTAGCGACCGCAACCGGCCGCGCAGCGGTCGTTCATCTGGAAGCTGGTGACGATGCCGTTCTTGTCGACCTGGATCGCCTTGGTGTCCTGGCCGCCGATGTCGAGCACCGTCGCCGTGCGCGGGAACATGTGGTGCGCGCCGAGCCCGTGGCACAGAATCTCGGACCGGATGCTGTCTTTCGGGAACGGCAACCGCTGGCGGCCATACCCCGTGCCGATCGTTCCGATGACGTTGAGTTCGGTCGCGACCACCCGGTCGACCGCGCGAGCTTGGGCGTCGTCGCCGCCGCAATCGGCCAGCGCGGCGCGGATGTTGCTCTCGAACGTGAGGTCCAGCCGCGTGTTTTCGACCTGGATGATCGCCTTGTCGAACACCGACATCAGGTCTTCGAACGTGACGTCGCGGTCGGCGTACCGGGTCGCCGCCGCGGAGAACGCGCTGTTCGCGAGGTCGCGAAAGAAGTCCGACCCCTTCGGCGCCACGAGCCGACGGTGGGCGTCGGTCTCCATGTCGTCGAAGATGCGCTCGAGCCGCTCGCGCAGCGGAGTCGCGATGCGCGCGACGCGCTCGCTCTCCGTCTCGCGCATCGCGGTCTCACGCAGCCGCGCCAGCTGCGACAGGTGCTGGCGCCGGCGAAAGCGCGCCTCGAGGCGCTTGCAGAACGCGTCATCGTTCAGCTCGCGCCGAAGCAGCTCGAAGCGCGCGCCGACGAACGCCTCGTCGCGCGCGATCTGCGCCGCCAGGTCGTAGTTGCTGCGGCTGTTGGTGATGCCGCGGCCGAGCACCCGCTCGTCCTCGTCGAGCATCACGGCCTTGGTCGTCGTCGACCCGAGGTCGATGCCGAGCGCGACGTTCACGCTGCCCTCCGCTTCTGGTCGACCATTTGCAGGTAGCTCTCGATACGATTCTTCACGTTTGCTGCCGAGAAGTAGCGCGGGTCGACGAGATCGGTCTCGATGAACGTCGCCGCCTTGCCGGTTCGCTTCTCCACCTCGCGCAAGATCAACAACTGGCCCGCGCTGAAGCTGTTGCAGCTCTTGACCGAGTTGATCAGCAGGCCGTCGGCATCGTAGTCGCGCACGTAGCGCGCGAGCATCTCCACCCGCGTCGGCAGGTTGAGGTTCGTGTAACAACCGTGGCAGTAGTCCGCCAGGGTCTCGAGCGGCCGCTCGGGGTCGTGCCGGAATCCGTTGTCGTAGACGCCGCCAACCTTGGTGTACGTGCTGGCGACGACGACGGCGCCTTCGTCGTAGAACATCTTCCAGAACTCGCGAAAGCTCGTCCAGTTGGGCGGCCCCTCGACGACGAGGCGGTACTTTTCCTCGGTGAGCACGCCGTCCGGCGTCACCGGACCGAGCCCCTTGGCGATGCGATCTTCCACCTCGGCGCGCAGATCGCGGTAGTAGTCGACCGCGGCCTGCGTCCCGCGGAACGCGGTGAAAATCGGCCCGATGTAGTACACGCCGCCGAAGTAGGCGTCGATCGGGGACGGCCGATGCTTGGCCGACTCGAGCACCGCCACCAGGTCGTCCTCCGCGCGCGCCGACAGCGCCAACGCCTCCTGCAGCCGCGCCTCGTCGTAGCGCGTGCCGGTGATCGACTCCAACGCGGGAATCAACTCGGTGCGAAGCTGGTCGACCACGTACCGGCGCATGCTGTCGGTGATGCGGCCATCGCCCTGATACGGCACGTGCAGCATCACGACCGGGCAGTCGTACTCCTCTTTGAGAAGCTCGAACCACTTCATGAACGTGAAGCAGCCGGTGTAGGACAAGACCAGCAGGTCCGGCTCCGGCAGCGGCTCACCGGTCGGACCGATGTTGCCCGACTTGAGCATACCGATGTCGCATTTGACGTACGTGCACACGTCCTCGGAGTGGCCCAACTTCTCGGCTTCGGCGATGTAGGCCCCCGACTTCTGGCGCATGCCGGACTGCAGCGCGTTGATCTCGGGATACACCGGCAGCACGCCGAACGCGTGGAATAGCTCGGTGAGGTTGCCGGGTACGAACGTGTAGACGACCTTCTTGCCGTCCTGCTTCGCGCGCGCCAGCCGCGCGAAATGGTCGGCGATCATCTGCTTTTGACGGAGCTGGCTCGGCTCCTTGTGCGCGGATTCGCTCATGCGTCGCTCCACAGTTTGATCGAGTCGGCGAACGTGCCGGCCTGCTCGCGGATGACCTGGAACTGGCCGAGGTTCTCGGAGTACTTGAACGCGGTCCACGGGATGCCCGCCCGGTCGAGTGCGGCCTGCAGCATCGGTTGCTCCAGCAACGACGGGTCGCAGAAGCTCGGCGCGGCGAAGATCACCCCTTCCGCACCCGTGTCGCGCACCGCGTCGACCAGGTACTGCCCCTTGGGCTCGCCGGGCGCGTACCGCGATGCCGTGTGGACGCTGTGGTGCAAGAACGCGTCGGCCAGCGCCGCGATCGGATCGCCCTCGGTGGTCACGTCTTGTTCGAGCCACCGCAGCCCGAGCGTGAGATCGTCCCACACGATGTAGCATCCCGCCATCTCGAGCGTCTTGATGAGACCCAGCGGCGGTTGCTCGCAAAACGCGCCGACGAGCACGACCCGGCTATTGTCGCGCATCGGCCGATCGGCGGTGCGCACCGCGTCGAGATAGGCGCGCAACATCGCCGTGTGCGCGTCGACGTCGAGCCGCGTGCCGGCCCGCAGCACCAGGTAGGCCTCGTAGGTCGGCACGCGCCACGGTTGCGCGCGCCGCAGGGCGTGCAGCTCGCGGACGAGCCGGCGGTTGTCGTTGTACCGCGCGATCGACGCGCGCACGTCGTCGTCGGTGACCGGGCGGCCCGCGAGCGCCGCCATGTCGTCGCGAAGCTCCGTCAGCTCCCGCCGGTAGAACGCGCCGCCCACGCCCTCCGCGTAGTTCTGCGGCACGTCGAAGTAGCGGACGTACTTGCCCGGAAACAGGAGCTGCCACATGCCGGACAGGTTCCGGATCACGTCGCAGATCGACGGGAACAGGAAGCCGTCGAGTACGTCGTAGCGGCCAGTGAGCGCCAGTTCGATCGTGCTGCGCGGAATCGCGCAGATGTACGATTGAAAGTACGCGTCGCCGCGGATGATCTCGATCTGGTCGCCGCCGCCCATCAGCCCGACCGGCAGCATCCCGGCCGCGTCGATCAACTCGCGCGGCACGTAGATCGGCATGTAGCCGACCGCGCGGCCGCCGGTGCGCTCGCGCCAGCGCCGCACCTCGTCCAGGTCGATGTCGTGATACAGCTCCTCGGCCCGCGCGACCACCGCGTCGACCGCTGCGCTTGCCTCCGTCATGTCACCTCGCTCTGACCTCGTCGGTGGCACGCCGGCGTCGCCCGGCGCGCGGAGCGCCCTGCCGGCCCTCCGATGTCGGCGTGTGTACGCCCGTCCGAACTGCCGTCAGTTGATCGATCGCAAGACAACGGGCGGTCGCTTGTCGCCGCGGCGCGTTACGCGCGAGCTTGCGGCGCGCGTGCGCCCCCGCGACGCGCCGGCCGATCCGGCGCGCCGGATCCCCGCCAGCACGCTGGCCGGCTGCATTTGACCGAGATCAAGCCGCTGCCGACCGTCGCAGGCGCGCCACGCACCCCGCTGGCCCGATCCGATGGCCCCGCGACAGGCCAGCGGTCGCGTCGACGGCCAACGCGCAGCCGGGCCCCTATTGGCCGACGAGCAGCAGCTCGGACATCGTGTCGAGCGCCCCGGCTTCCGCGCAGTGCGCGCAGCTCTCGATCGGGTTGCTGCACGGCGCACACGACAGCAGCGTCTCCCGGGCGACGACCAGCTGATTGCGTACCCGCAACAAGTGCTGAATCTTGTCGGTGATCTGCGGGATCAGGTCGCCGACCTCCGCGGCCAGCTTGTGAGCCACCGCGCCGCCGCGCGCGCCCGGCGCGTCGCGGGCCTCGAGAATCTCGCCGATCTTGTCGACCGACAGGCCGAGGTCGCGCATCGCGACGATGAACCGCAGCCGCTCGAACGCCTCGGCCCGATAGCGCCGGTTGCCCGTGTTGCGGTCCGGTTTGATCAGCCCTTTGGCCTGATAGACGCGCAGCGCCTTGCGCGTGCACCCCGCCGCCCGCGTGAGTTCTCCGCTCGTGTAGTACCGTTCGTCCGCCATGGCCCCAGCGTGCCCCGCGGGGGCCACCCGTAGCTTGATCCACGTCAAGACGGCCGGCGAATTCCCGACGGGCCTCCGCGGATGCGACCGGGCCGCGCGCGCGCCAGCCGCGGCGCGCTCAAGACACCGGCCGGTTGGTCGATCCGACGAGCGATGGCCCCAGCGTCGCTCACGTTTGCGCGAGCGCGACAGGCAGCGCTCGCGTGCGCGGTCGCGGCGGGCGCCGCGGCATGCGCCGCCGGCGGTCCGCCCGCAAGCCCGCACGACCGCGACGCGGCCGCGAGTTATCCGCTGATCGTGACGCGCAACGGCGACGGCACCGTCGGGTCGACGCCCGCCGGCATCGACTGCGGCGTCCAGTGCAGCGAGAGCTACGCCACAGGCCAGCAGGTCGTCCTCACCGCCACCGGATCGTTCCTCGGCTGGTCAGGGGCCTGCACGGGTAGCGGAACGGTATGCACCGTCGTCATGGACGCGCCCAAGAGTGTCACCGCCACCTTCGCCGGCGGCGTCGCGGACGCGGGCGCGGGCGGCGGCAGCAGCTGCGATCTGGTCGCGCAGACCGGCTGCGCGGCCGGCCAGGCGTGCGACTTCGACCTGTCGGCGCGCACGCCCTACTGTCGTCCCGCGGGCGCCGGCGGGGACCTCGCCGTGTGCGCAGCCGCCGCCGATTGCGCGGCGGGCTTCACGTGCGTGAGCGACGGCATGGGGTCGGGCTGCCTGCACTGGTGCGCGCTGCCCGCCGGCGCCGAATGCGCTCCCTTCGCGGGATCGACCTGCACCGCGCTGCAGCCGCCCGTCGCGATCGGCGGCACCGAGTACGGCGTGTGTTTCTGACGCGCGCGCATTGCGAAGCTCCAGATCGCGTTCCGCCGCGGTTCGACGCGCCGCGCGCGCAGGTCATCCGCGTGTCTCTCGGGACCGCCATCTGCGCACACCGCGGAGCACACCCCCGCCGAGCCAATCGCCGCGCGTCGACGTCGCTGGATCCGGGCGCCCTCGCGGATTCGCGCGCCGGGGTGGTAAAATTGGCGCGTGCCGGGGGACGCTGCGAGAGCTCTGCGCGCCGTCGCGCTGTCCGCGTGCGCCGCGCTCGTCGCGTGTGACGTCGAGCCATACCACATAAGCGGCGCGTTCGACGACGGCGGAGGCAGCGTGGGCGACGGCGGCGGACGCCACGACGCCGGCGCGGTCGGTGACGCGGCGCCGGCCATGGACGGTGCGACCGACGCTGCACCGTGCACGCCGGCGCCTGAGGTCTGCGACGGCCGCGACAACGACTGCGACGGCGACGTCGACGAAGACTTCAACCTGATGGCGGACCCCGCAAACTGCGGCGCGTGCGGCAACGCG
>RFGE01000013.1 GCA_003696105.1 Deltaproteobacteria bacterium
CTCGGCGACCTCGAAGCGCTCGCGGTCATCTCGAAGCTGTACTTCGAGGGACTCGTGGTCGAGGCGCCAGCGGAGCCGGACGACGTGGACCTCGGCGCGGACGTGGTCGACGGCGTGCTCGGCCGGCGCACGGACCGCGTGCCGGTCGTGCCGCCCGCGGCCGACGCGGCCGGCGCGCTGCGCGAGCGCGGCGCGCGCGCCGACACGCCGGTCGAGGTGCCGCCGGTGCCGGCCGCCGGGGATGCGGCGGCGACGCGCGCACCGGACCGCGCGGACGACGAGGGGAACGGCGCGGGCGCGGAGACGCGGCGGCGGTCGACGCTGCGCGGGCTGCAGAAGGCGGAGCTCGCGGTCGCGCCGGCCGAGGCGGCCGACGGTCCGGCGGACGGCGAGGTCGCCGCGGAGGCACCCGGTACGGCGTCCGCATCCTCGGTCGGCGCGGACGGCGAGGTGGCCGCAGAGGCACCGGACGCCGCCGGCGCGGCACTCGCCGCCGGCGACGCGCTCGCCGCCGGCGACGGGGACGCCGCCGCCGCGCCCGCGGCCACCGACCCGGCCGCCGCGGACGCGACGCCGTCGGGCGAGTGGGACGCGTCCGCGACCGACCCGACGCCGCTGCCGCCGCCGGTGCCGGGCACGCTGCTGGACGACTCGGGGGCGCACCCGGCCGTGCCCGACTCGGGCCGCCACGTGATCTCGTCGGCCGGCGCCGACATCCACTCGGTGTCCGGCGAAGTGGCGGTCCAGCCGGCGCCGCCCGAGCCCGACGTGCCGGCGCGCGAACTGTTGACCATCGAACCATCCGTGCGCCGCCGGTCGGCGGTGTTGCAGGCGATCGAAGAGCTGGAGCCGGTCGCACCCGCGCTCGACGACCTCACTCCGCGCGTGGAGGACGGGCGCGCCGACGATGCGCGCGACCGTGCTGCGGACGCCCCGCCGGAGCCGGCCGGCGAACGCACCGTGGACGCCGCGCCGCCAGGGCGGTCGCTGGCACCGCTGGCGGCGATCGCGGCCGTCGCCGCGATCGGCGTCGGCGCGTACGTGCTCGGTGGCCGCGACACGCCGCGAACGGCCGCGCGGCCGGATGCCGGCGGCACCGCCGTCGCCGCCGCGGCGCCGGTCGTCGCGACGCCCCCACGCGATGCGGCGGACGCCGCCACGCCACCGCCGCGCATGCCGCCGGCGGACGCGGCTTTGGCCCCGCCGGCGGTCGCGCCGCGCCCGGCCCCCGCGCCGGCGCCCCCGCGCCCGGCGCGACCGGACGCCGCCCCGGCCCGACCCGCGCCAGCGGACGCGGCGCCGGTTCGCCCCGCTGCGCGCGCCGCGGTGCGGTACGACGCGGGCGCACCGCCGGCCGCCGATCCCCGGGCCGCCTACCGCGCCGCGCGCGCCGCCTACCGCGCCCGGCGCTACGCCGACGCGCTGGCGGCCATCGACCGCGCGCTCGCCGCCGCACCGGATGACCCGCGCTACCTCGACCTCAAGGCGAATGCGCTGCTCGCGCTCGGCCGGCGCGACGAGGCGCGCGCCGCGGCCGACCGCGCCGTGCAGGTCGCGCCCAACCGCGCGTCGGCGTGGCTCACGAAGGGCATGATCCACTACGAACTCGAAGACTACGACGCCGCCCGCGCCGCGTTCGAGCGCTACCTCGACCTCGACCCGATCAGCCCGCGATCGGACGACATCCGCGACCTGCTCGACAGCATGTGATCCGCACCCGCGCGCCGGCCGGCGCGGCGCCGGCGTTGTGGTAGACCCGTCCCATGCTCGTGCTCGGGCTCGAGAGTTCCTGCGACGAAACGGCCGCCGCGGTGGTCGAAGACGGCTGCCGCGCGCTGTCGGACGTCGTGGCGTCGCAGGTCGACGTTCACGCGCGGTTCGGCGGCGTCGTGCCCGAGCTGGCGTCGCGCCGGCACATCGCCAACGTCGTGCCGGTCGTCGACGCCGCGCTCGCCGACGCCGGCGTGTCGCTCGACGACATCGACGGCATCGCGGTCACCCGTGGCCCCGGCCTCGTCGGCGCGCTGCTCGTCGCGCTGCAGACCGCCAAGGCGATGGCCTACGCGCGCGGACTGCCGCTCGTCGGCGTGCACCACCTCGAAGGGCACCTCACGGCCATCGACCTCGAGCCGCCGCCGCACCCGCCGTTTCCGCACCTGGCGCTGCTCGTGTCCGGCGGCCACACGTCGATCATCCGGGTCGACGGGCGGGGCGCGCTGGTCGAACTCGGCGCGACGCGCGACGACGCGGCGGGCGAGGCGTTCGACAAGGTGGCCAAGATGCTCGGTCTCGGCTACCCGGGAGGCGTCCAGATCGACCGGCTCGCGCGCGGCGGCGACCCGACCGGCGTGCCGATGCCCAGGCTGATGGCGAAGGCCGAAACCGGCTACGACTTCTCGTTCAGCGGCGTCAAGACCGCGGTGCTCAACTGGCTGCGCGACCACGGCGTCCCGTCCGGCCAGGCGCTCGCCGACCTGTGCGCGAGCTTCCAGGCGACGGTCGTCGAGGTGCTCGTCCGCAAGACCCGCCAGGCGGTCGCCGACACCGGCCTGACCGCCGTGCAGCTCGCCGGCGGGGTCGCCGCCAACTCCGCGCTGCGCGCCGCACTGCGCGCCGCTGGCGCCGAGGACGGCTTCGACGTGTTCATCCCGTCGCCCGGTCGTTGCACCGACAACGCCGCGATGATCGCGGCCGCCGGCTACCACAAGCTGGTGGCCGGCGAGCGCGCCCCGCTCGACCTCAACGCGACCGCGAGCCTGCGGTTGCCGGCACCGTGACCGTGGACGCGCGCGAGCTGCTGCGGCGCTACGGGCTGTCGGCGAAGAAGTCGTGGGGCCAGAACTTTCTGGTCAACGACGGCGTCTACCGCACGATCGTCGACGCGACCGTCGAATCGGACGCCGACTGGATCGTCGAGATCGGCAGCGGCCTCGGCACGCTCACGGCGCGCCTGTCCGACCGCGTGCCGGCCGGGCGCGTCATCGCGGTCGAGCGCGACCGCGACATGATCGCGGTGCTGCGCGGCGAACTCGGCGACCGGCCGAACGTCGATATCGCCGAACGCGACGCCAAGCAGGTCGACTACGGCGCGATCGCCGCGCGCCGCGGCGGGCCGGTCGCCGTGTGCGGCAACCTCCCCTATCAGATCTCGTCGCCGATCCTGTTTTCGCTGATCGACCAGCGGCGGCACGTCGCGCGCGCGGTCGTGATGCTCCAGCGCGAGGTCGCCGAGCGTCTCGTCGCCCCGCCCGGCACCCGGGCCTACGGCGCGGTCACCGCGATCCTCGGCGCCGTCGCCGACGTCGACCTCGTGGCGCGCGTGCGGCCGGGCTCGTTCTTCCCGCCGCCCAAGGTCGAGTCGGCCGTCGTCGCGATCCGCCCGCTGGCCCGGCCGCGCGCCGCGATCGCCGACGAGCGCCACTTTCGCGACGTGGTGCACGCCGCGTTCGCGCAGCGCCGCAAGACCGTGCGCAACGCGCTGCGCGCCGCGTTTCCCGCCGCCGCGGTGGACGCGGCGTTCGCCGCGGCGGGCGTCGACGGCGCGCGGCGCGGCGAGACGCTGTCGATCGAGGAGCTGGCGGCCGTGGCGGCGGGGCTGCCGCACCGGGAGGCGTGATGCCGGAGCTTCCGGAAGTCGAGACGGTCCGCCGCACGCTCGCGCCGATCCTCGGCGCCCGGGTCACCGGCGTGTCCGCGCACCGGGTCGCCCTGCACATGGGCCGGCGCATCGACCCGGCGGCGCTGCGCCGCGCGAGCGCGGGCGCGGTCGTCGACCGGGTCGACCGCTGGGGCAAGTACCTGCTCTGGTACTTCGCCGGGCGCGACACCGGCGTGCTCGTGCACCTCGGCATGACCGGCCGCCTGCGCGTAGTGCCGCCGGGCGCGCCGCGCGACCCACACACCCACGCGGTGTGGACCCTCGCCGACGGCCGCACGGTGCGCTTCTCGGACCCGCGGCGGTTCGGCCTGGTGGACGTGTTCGGTCGTGGCGCCGAACGGGCCCACCCGTCGCTCGCGCCGCTGGGCATCGACGCGCTCGACGGGCCGCTGACCGGCCGCGCGCTGGCGCGGCTGGCGGCCGGCAGCGGGCAGGCCATCAAGGCGCTGCTGCTCGACCAGCGCAAGATCGCGGGCATCGGCAACATCTACGCGTGCGAGGCGCTGTGGCGTGCGCGGATCGCGCCCGCGCTGCCGGCTCGCGAACTCGACGGCGAGCGCGCCGGCCGGCTGGCCCGCGCCGTGCGCGCGGCCCTGCGCGCCGCGCTCGATCACGGCGGCACGTCGCTGCGCGACTTCGTCAACGCCGCCGGGAATCCAG
The DNA here is from genome assembly GCA_003696105.1 of Deltaproteobacteria bacterium. Lineage (NCBI taxonomy): Bacteria > Pseudomonadati > Myxococcota > Myxococcia > Deltaproteobacteria bacterium. The sequence goes on from RFGE01000013.1 coordinate 4,319, forward strand.
GAAGTTACCGGGATCACCTGCGCATCTACGGGCGCGCCGGCCGCCGCTGCCCGCGCCGCGGCTGTCGCGGCACGATCGTGCGCACCGCGATCCAAGGGCGCGCCACGTTCCACTGTCCAACCTGTCAAGCCACCTGAGGCCGCCGTCGCGGGCGTTTGCCCCGGGCCAAACCGTCGGGTTACTGTCGTCGTTGCGCAGTCGCCGGCCGACGGAGCCGCCAACCACTTTCGCGAGGATACAGGGGCGCCGGTGCTCCGAGACGAATCTGACGAAGCCCTGATGCTCCGCTATCAGCAGGGCGACGTGCGCGCGTTCGAGCTGCTGCTCGAGCGCCACCGGCGGCCGGTGTTCAACTTCATCCTCCGCTTCGTCGGCTCGCGCGAGACGGCCGAGGACCTGCTGCAAGAGGCATTCTTGCGCGTGATCAAGGGGGCGGCCCGCTACGAGCGCCAGGCCAAGTTCACGACCTGGCTGTACACCATCGCCCGCAACCTGTGCGTCGACCACAGCCGGCGCATGAAACACCGCAAGGCGCCCTCGCTCGACGCGCCGCTGAAGGCCGGCGGCGACGGCGGCACGCTGTTGGACGTCCTCGCCGACGACCAGATCCCGTCGGACCGGCGCGCCGCGAGCTCGGAGCTGCGCGCGAAGCTGCACGCCGCGATCGCGCGGCTGTCGGACGAGCAGCGCGAGGTGTTCCTGATGCGCGAGATGCTCGGCCTGCCGTTCAAGGAGATCGCGGCCGTGGTCGGCGTGCCGGAAAATACCGTCAAAAGCCGCATGCGCTACGCGCTCGAGAAGCTGCGGCTCGAACTCGAGGACTACGCGGACATGGCCAAGGCCGTGCCCTGACGGGGACGCAGCCGGGGCGACTGCCTCGCCGCAACGGAACGTGCCCACCGCACGTTCCAGGGATTACAATGAGGTGCGCGTCCCGCCGGCCGCGCGGCCCCGCCGCGCGGCACGGGCGTGCTAAGAAGAACGATTCGTGGCCCCCCACAGCGACAAATATCGGCTCGGTGAGCGGATCGGCGGCGGCGGGATGGCCGAGGTGTTCCGGGCCACCAAACTGGGGGTCGAGGGCTTCGCGCGGCCGGTAGCGATCAAGCGGATGCTGCCCGCGCTGTCGGCTGACGACAAATTCGCCGAGATGTTCGTCAACGAGGCGCGACTGGCGTCGCTGCTGTTGCATCCGAACATCGTCGCCGTGCTCGACTTCGACCGCGACGACCAGGGCCGGCTGTTCATCGTCATGGAGCTGGTCGACGGCAAGGACCTGCGCCACCTCGCGGCGTCCGGACCGCTGCCGATTCCCGTGAGCGCGTTCATCGTGTCGCAGGTGTTGCGCGCGCTCGCCTACGCGCACGAACTCACCGACGGCGGCCGGCCGCTCGGCATGGTCCACCGCGACGTGTCGCCCCACAACGTGCTGCTGTCGTGGGACGGCGCGGTCAAGCTCAGCGACTTCGGCATCGCCAAGGCGATGGGGGCATCGGGCGCGTCGCGCACCGGCACGCTCAAGGGCAAGGTCGGCTACATGAGCCCCGAGCAGGCGCACGGGCTGCCGCTCGACGGCCGGTCGGACGTGTTCGCGGTCGGCATCATGTTCCACGAGCTGCTCACCGGCCGGCGGCTGTTCGGCGGCGCGACCGAGGCCGAGGTCCTCAGTCGGATGTTGGCCCAGCCGATCGCGTCGCCGCGCGCGCTCAATCCCGACGTGCCCGAGGACGTCGCCGCGGCGTGCCTCGGGATGCTCGAGCGCGACCGCGACCGCCGGTTCGCGAGCGCGCGCGCGGCGCTCGAGGCGCTGCTCAACTGCGACGTGATCTCGGCGCGCGCGCAGCTCGACCTCGCCGACCTGATGGCGGCGCGGTTTCCGGGCGAGGCCCCCGTGCGCGACGAATCGGGCCCGGTGGCGGCGATCGACGCGGCCGCGACGGCGGCCGCGCGGCCGGCCGCCATGCCGGCGGCGGCGATGGACGCGCCGACCCGCACCGCGTCGCCGGGCGAACGCGCGGCGGTCGCCGCGACGGCGGTGCTGCCCGGCGCGCGCGCGCCAGCGGCCTCCTCTGGCTCGGGCACGCCGACCGCCGCGGGCGAGCGCGTCGCGCCGCCCGGCTCGGAGCGGACGGCGGCCGTCCGGCCGGGGCGGCCGGCGCGCCGAGCCGGGCTGGCGATCGGGGCCGTCGCGGCCGCCGCCGTCGGCGCCGTGGTCGTCGCCGGCGCGCTGAAAATGACGCGCGACCCGTCCGGCGACGCGCGTGGCGCCCGCGCGGGAGCGCCCGTGGCGACTGCCGCGGCAGGCGACGCGGTGGGGCCGGCGGCGCACCCGGCCGCCACCGGCGCGACCGCCGCCGGGCCGGTGGCGGTGGTTCCGGCGGCGCCGGACGCAGGGCCGGCGGCGGCCCGCGCCGACTCGGCCGCCGCGCCATCCGACGCCGGCGCGGTCGCGCCCGACGACCACCGCGAGGCGCGCCGCGGCCACCGCCGCCGCAAGGGCGGTCGTACGCGCGTCGCGACCGGCGGCCACGCCGGATCGCCGAAACCGACCGCGGCCGACCCGGCGCGAGCCGCAGCCGACGATTCGACGGCGCGGCCGACCGACATCGCCACGGCGGACCAACTCGGGGAACTCTACGTGAAGGTGCAACCGTGGGCCAACGTGCGCGTCGACGGCCACGGCAGCAAGATCACGCCGGCCCGCTGGGCGCTGCCGCCGGGACGCTATCGCGTGCGCATCTGGAACGAAGAACTGCCGCGGTCCGAGACGATCACCGTCACGGTGAGCCCGGGCGAAGTGCAGACGGTCGTCCGCGACTGGAAGTGACCCGCGCCGGCGTCACGCGCGCTCGCGCCGGGTCGCCGCCCACAAGTCCGGCTGGACGGGCGTCGCGTCGGCGTCGTCGAGGTCCGAGAACGGGTCGTGGTCGGGCCCGAGCAGGTCGTCGAGGTCGCGGTGCGGCCACGACCGGCGGGCCTCCGGCGGCAGCCGGCCGTACCGCGCCGCGAACGCGCGCAAAAACCGCCGCGTGGCCGCGTTGACGTAGCCGCCGCCGCGCAGCGGGCCGAACTCGGCCTCGTAGCGCCTGGCGATCCGCTCGAAGATCGCGTCGCGCCGCACTTTCGCCAAAATAGATGCAGCAGCAACCGCGCAGTGGCGCGCCTCGCCGCCGTCGTGTGCCTCGAGCTGCGGGAACTGCGCGCGCAGCGGCGCGAACAGGCGGTGGCCGTCGGCGACGATCCGATCGCAGCGCGGCGCGGCCGCCAGCAACCGGGCGGCCACCTCGCGCTCGAGCGCGTTGAGTTCGCCGCGCCGGACGCGGCGGTCGACCTCGGCCACGTCGACCACCGCGACCTGGCACCAGACCGCGCGCGCCCGTATCTCGCACGCCAGTTCCCGGCGGCGCGCTCGCGCGGCGGCGCCCGCGCCGAACCCCTTGGAATCGCGGACGCCGGCGCGCGCGAGCGCCCGCGCCGCCGCCGTGTCGACGCACACCGCAGCGAGCACCAGCGGACCGAGCACCGGCCCGCGGCCCGCCTCGTCGACGCCGATCGTACGCTTCACGCCTCCTCCGTCGCGCGCGCGATCGCCTCGATTGCCGCCAGCGTGCCCGCGTCGGCGTCGTACGCGGCCGCGTCGGCGACGGCCGCCAGCGCGTCGAGCCGGTCGGCCAGCGCCGCCAGTGCGTCTGCGCCGGCGCGCGCGAGCGGCTCGCCGAGTTCGGCGTCCAGGTCCGGCGCGTCGCGGTACAGCGCGTGGTAGACGTTGTCCTCGGTGAGCTGCAGCTTCGGCAGCGCGTCGCGGAAGAACCGGTCGACCGCGCCGCCGCGCAGAAATCCGTCGACGAACGCGCTCGCGCGTTCGAACACGCGCGCGTCGACGAGTTCGATCACCTCGTCGCCGAGCTGCTCGATGCGCTCGGCGGCCGCATTGCCGACCACGGCGGCCGCGCGCGCCGCCGCCGTGGCCCCCGCGCGCGCCCCCGCGCGCAACTGCGCGCCGACGGCCGCGCGCACCGGCTCGATCGCGTCGCGGTACCCGCGCGCCAGCAGGCCGACGAGGTAGTCGCGGTCGGCGCGCGTCGCGCGGTGGGCGCCGAACGGCAGCGCGCGCGGGCGGACGAGTTCGAGCACCTCGCGCGCGGCGTCGCGGTACAGCCGCGCGACCGCCTCCGCCAGCTGCCCGCGCGCGCTCGGCGCGTCGCGCTCGCGGAACCGCGCGGCACCGGCGCGCAGCGACGCGGCGGCGGCGGCCAACTCGGCGGCGGCGGCGGTCGCGGCCTCGCGCCGCGCCACCGACCGGTCGCGCGCGCGGGCGATCAAAGCCGACAGACGGCGCTCGCACGCCTCCCGCTTCAGTTCGCGCGCGCGGGCGAAGAACCGCCGCTCGAGCGCGTCGGCCAGCGCCGGCCAGTTGCCGGCGGCGTGCGACGCCAGCGCCGCCTTGGCCGACAGCGGCACGAGGTCGTCCACCAGATCGCCGAGTTCGCCGCGCAGGTACGCGACCACCTCGCGCACGTCGTCGGCGGCGAGTTGGTCGACCTTGTTGACGACGCCGAGCACGCGGGTCCCGGTCGCGTGAATCGACGCGAGCGCCGCGCGCTCCGACTCCTTGCCGGCCTGCCCGGCGGCGAACAGCCACACCACCGCGTCGGCCCGGCCGATGAAGTCACGGGCGACCTGTTCGTGTTCGGGCAAGATCGAGTTGAGCCCCGGCGTGTCGACGATGTGGACCCGCTCGAGCACCGGCAACGGGTACAGGATCTCGACCGCCGCGATCTGGCGCGCGTCGTCTGCGGTGATCTGCTCGAGCGTCGCGCGCAGCGGCGTCCACGGCAGCGGCACCGTGCGGCCGTCGCGGTACACGATGCGGCCGCCGCGCTCGCGGCCGAACTTGAGCACGTTGATCGTCGCGGTCGTCGGCGTGATGCCGACCGGCGCGATCGACTCCTCGACGAACGCGTTGATGAACGTGGACTTGCCCGTCGAGAATTCGCCCATCACCGTGACGAGCAGCGGCCGGTCGAAGTCCTCGACCGCGCGGCCCACGTCCGGCGCAAGGTCGGCCAACGCCGGGTCCGCCCGCGCGACGCGCTCGAGCGCGCGCGCCCGCGACACGACGTCGCCGCCGAGGGCGCCGGCCTGCGCGGTGCGCGCGGCGACCAGCGCCGCGCGCGCGCGCGGATTTCGCCCGTCGGCCCGCAGCGCCGCCCACGCGTGGCGCGCCGCACCGGCCGCGTCACCCGCGGCCAGCGCCAGCCGCGCGAGTTCGACGTGCGCCTCGGGGTGGTCACCGCGGTCCACCACTGCCGCGAGCACCGCGCGAGCCGGCTCCGCCTCGCCGGCCGCGACGAGTGCGCGCGCGCGAACGACCAGCGCCGCGGCGGACTCCGCGTCGCCCGCGAGCACCCGGTTGGCCAGGTCGACCGCGCGCGCATCGGCTCGGTCGGCCGCGATCGCCGCGTCCACGGCGGAGCGCGCCGCCGCGTCGCCCGCGCCGAGGTCGACGGCGCGCGCATAGTGCTCGAATGCCTCGTCGGGCCGGCCCGCGGCGCGCGCGGCATCGCCGAGCCGCACGTGCAAATCCGCGCGCCCGGGCGCGCGCGCGATCGCCGCGCGATACAGCGCCCGCGCCTCGTCGGCGTCGCCGCGCGCGAGCGCGACGTCGCCCCGGCCCGCGACCGCGTCCACGTCGTCGCCCGCGCGCGCAAACGCCGCGTCCGCCTCGTCGACGTGCCCGAGCGCCAGCTCGGCGCGTCCGAGCGCCGCCCATGCCGCCGCCGGCGCGTCGGAGCGCGCGCACGCGCGCGCCAGGTGCCGGCGTGCCTCGCCGGCCGCGGCCGCGCCGCCGTCGACCAGCGCGGCCCCGAGCGCGGCGAGCGACTCCGGGTCGGCCGGCGCCTCCGCGACCGCCTTGCGCAGCTCGCGGATCGCGCGGTCGACGTCGCCGGCGGCCCGGTGGGCGGCGCCGAGCCCGCGATACGCGGCCGCCCGTCGCGCCGCGTCGCCGCCCGCGACCGCCAGCGCGCGGCGAAACGCCGCCACCGCCGCCGCCGCGTCTCCGAGCGCGAGCGCCGCCTCCCCCGCGCCGACGTGCGCGTCCGCGTCGTCCGGGTCGAGCGCGACCGCCTCGGCGAACGCGGCCGCCGCCTCCGCCGGGCGCCCGCACGCCAGCAGCGCCGCACCGCGCAGCGCGTGCGCGGCGGCGTCGTCCGGCCGCTCGGCGAGCGCCTCGGCCAGCAGCGCCTCGGCGCCCGCCGGATCGCCCGCCGCCAGCGCGTCGCGCGCCCGATCGAGCCGCTCTCGGTGCTCCGACGGTAACAGCTCGCCGGCGAGCTCGCCGAGCCGCCGCTCGATCCGGGACCACAACGACACGGGTCACTCCGCCCGGCGCCACAGCCGCTCGCGCACGGATGCGAGCACCTCTCGCGCCTCCGCAACCGCCGCCGCGTGCCGCGCGATCTCCGCCCGCAGCGGCTCGATCTCACCGGCGCGCGTGCGCTTTTCGTCGAGCGTCTGGTCCAGGACCTCCGTGATGCCGCGGTACAGCGCCGTGCCCGCCGACGTCACGAACTCGCTCAGCCGCTCGCCGAAGTCATCGATGCAGCGGTCGAAATGCGGCCGCAGCGCGTCGGCCGCGCGCAAGATCGCGGCCGGCGCCCGCTCCTTTGCCTGCTCGCGGATGTCGCCGGCCACCTTCGACTTGAGCACGATCGCGAGTATCGGCGCCGCCAGCGTGAGCAGCCCGCCGGCGACCGTGTTGACGAAGAAGAACACCGTGGTGCCGAGCGCGCCGACCGAGTAGACCGCGACGTCGTACTTGAAGCTGTCGATGTCGATGTCGACCTGCGTGTCGGCCGGCGACAACCGATTCGCGAGCGCCGCCGACGTCGCATGTACGTTCTCGTTCGTGACGGCGATGACCTCCTCCGCGAGGTGCTCGAGCATACTCGCGAGCTTCTCGCCCTCGAGTTCGGCCCACTCGCGAAATCGATCTTCGATGAATCCGGGCAGGTATCGTTTGACGTCGTCGGCGTCGACCGAGTCGATCTGCCCAGGCAGCACGTCGACGAACGTGCGAGCGAACTCGTCGAGATCGAGGCGGATCTGAGCGCGAATCGCTCCGCATTCCGCTTCGATCCGTCCGTGCAACTCCTCGAGGTTCCGCCGACTCGCGTCGAGCTGTTCGCGCACCTTGGCGACGCGCTGTTCGAGCTCGTCCAGATCCAGGTCGTAGGCGCGCAACTTGACGCCTAGATTTTGTTGCAGATACGCCGCGGTCCGCATCGCGTCCTCGGCGGCGTTGTCGAGCACGAGCGCAGCGCGGTCGCGATCGAGAAACTCCGACAAGTACTTCAGAAGCTCCGGCATGCCGCTGTGGTCGCGGTCGCCCTCGAGCGCGCGTTTGGCCGAGACCGGGAACACCACGGGCTCGTCGACAAAACTGGCGAGGTTGTCGCGGACGTAGCGGATGACCTCGTCGCGGTCATCGTCGCCGACCTGGTCGATCTTCGCGACGACGAACACGAGCCGGTCGCGCACCCGCTCCAGCACGCGACGCGACAGGAACTCCCGCTCGGAGTCCTTGAGCGCCTGGCTCGCGTCGAGCAAGAACAGCACCGCGTCGGCCTGCGGCACGTAGCCGTAGGTGATCTCGGCCCGCTGCTCGTTCATGTCGTTGACGCCGGGCGTGTCGACCAACACGACGTTGTCGCGCAGCAGGTCCGCCGGGTAGCCGACCTCGACGTGCCGCACGTCGCGGCTGCGCGCACCGGCCGCGGTGACCCAATCGCGCAGCGCAGCCGGCGCGATCGCGATCGTGTCGCCGTCGGTGAGCACGGCGTGGGCGCGCGGTTGATCCGCATAGACGACGTGGTTGATCGCGGCCGTCGTCGGCGTGATGCCGGTCGGCAGCACGTCGGCGCCGAGCAGCGCGTTGACGAACGTCGACTTGCCGTGGTTGAACTCGCCCAGCACCACCAGGTGGAACCGTTCCTGCTCCACCTTGGGGATGCGCGAGCCTTCGATGTCGGCGGCGAGCGTCTTCATGCCGGCGGCCCGCGCCACCTCCGCCAGAGCCGCGAGTTGATCGACGATCTCGATCTTCGCGCGCCGATGTCCGTCCAGCAGGCTCATCAGAACACACTCAGCAGTTGGGCGACCTCGCGGTCGACCTCTTCCGCCGGCCGGCCGCCGGATTGCCCCGTGATGCGCCGGTAGAACGCCGAGTCCGCGAACAGCTTGAGCGCCTTGACTCGCTTGAGCAGATACGGGTCGCTGCGGAACAGCTCGCCGATGCCGCCGAGGGTCCCGGGCGCGTCCGGCGCGCGCGCGAGGTAGTCGTCGGCCGTCATGGCGTCGACGCCGGCGGGGACGCTCGCCTGGCATTTCACCATCTGGCGAAACGTCGCATCGATGTCGCGCGTGCACAAAAGCGCCGCGCGGTCGCACGTGATCTCGGCGCGCCGCGACCACGCCTGCAGCGCCATCGTCGCCGGGCGAACCGCCCACCGCACCAGGCTGGCCGCCGCGCGCGTGAGGTAGTGCAGCGCGGTCGTATAGGTGACGTGGTTGTTCTGGATGTGACCGCAGTGGTGGCCGATGAGCGCCACGAGTTCGACGTCGCTCAGGCGCGCGACGAGATCCGCGTTGACGACGACGTACGGCTCGTCCACGGTGCCGAGGGTGGCGTCGGAGATGCCGGCGTCGGCCGGCGCGACGTACACCGCCGGCGGGTCGATGCCCAGCGCGCGGGCGGCCGCCACCGCGGCGCCCCGCACCGCGGGATGCGTCTCGTCCGTCGCGCGCGCCGACGCCGACAGCAGTTCGTCCTTCGCGGCGCCCTGCCACAGCCGGCTCGTCGCTTCGATGGCGATCGCCACCGGGCGTGCCGTCGCCAGCGTCCGCTGCACCTTGCGGGCGCCGGAAAACGCATAGGCCGCGCCGTCGCGGGCGCGCTGTTCGACGCGGCCGCGCCGCTCGGCGACATAGCGCGCGAAGTCGAAGTCGACGGCGACCATGGGCGGAGTATAGCGACTTCGCGTCGGCGGCAACGGCGCCGGCACCGCCATTTCGCGGCGAGCCGCTCAGCTCGCCGAGCCGCCGTCGACGTCGACTCCGGCTTCGCGGCGCAGCGCGGCCAGCGCGGCGGCGCCGATCGCGACCGCGAACCACAGGGTCGCCAGCCGCGTGAGCATCGTCGCGGCCACCGCCGTCGGCTCGTCGAGCCCGTCGCCCAGTTGCACGAGCAGCAGGGTCATCGCCGTCTCGGTCACGACGAGTCCGGCCGGCAGAAACGACAGCGCGCCCGCGATCGTCGTCGCCGCATAGATGGTCGTCGCGAGACCGAGCGACACGCGCACGCCGGTGAAGCCCGCCAGGATCACCGCAAACCCGACGCACTCGGCCGCCCATGCGACGACGCCCAGACCGGTCGACCACCACAACCGCGACGGCCGCGTGAGGTCGGCCAGGCCGAGGTACACCTCGCGCAGCCGGGCTCCCAGGCGCCGCAGCCGCCGCGGTCGGCTCACGACGCGGATCGCGCCGAGCCCCAGGCGCGGCCACGCCAGCAGCAGCAGACCGAACCCGATCGCGCCCGCGGCGCCCGCGACCGCGCGGCCCGCCACCCCGTAGACGCCGGCGCCCGCGACCGCCAGGGCGACCAGGGCGACCAGGTCCGTGACTCGCTCGGCGATCACGATCGGCACGCTGCGCGTCATCGGCACGCCGTCGGTCTGGCGCAGCAGGTAGCTCTTGATCAGTTCGCCGACCTTCCCCGGCGTGACCGCCAGCGCAAAGCCGGACAGGAAGATCAGCGCGGATCGCCGCGGCGGCACGGCGATCGCCTTGGCCCGCAGGTACGCGTTCCACCGCGCGAGGCGCACGCCGTAGTTGACCAATGCCAGGGCGAGCGCCGCCGCGAACGCGCTCCAGCGAAACCGGCGCAACCGGTCGCCCAGCGCGTGCACGTCGCCGTAGACCGACAACGCCGCGAACGCGAGCGCGCCTACGGCGATCGCCAGCGCAATGCGGCGCGCGGTCCGGCTCACGAAGGCGCGCCCTTTCGGCGGCCGCCCGCGGGTCCGGATCGCGTGCGTCGAGGTGCCTGCCGCGATCGTCGGTGGACGGACCGGGCGTGCGCGCGCGGGGGTGAGCGGAACACGGCGACAGGAGCCGGCGCGAGCTACGCAGCCGCCGGGCGGAGCGGCCCGGCGCGGCGGGCGCGTGTGACCTGCGACCGAATCAACTCGATCGCCGTACTAGCTGCGGCTGTCCGAGCGCCGCTTCATCTCGCGGCGCAGGCGCTTGCGCGCTTCGCGCATCTTGCGCTTTTTCTTGACGCTCGGCTTCTCGAAGAAGCGGCGCCGCTTGACCTCCTGCAGCACGCCCTCTTTGGACATCTTCTGCTTGAGGATCTTCATCGCCTTTTCGAGGCTGTCGCGGACGTCCACCTCGATCGGCTTGCCGAATACCGGTTCCGGTGCCTGAGCCATAGCCGCACCGTACCTACCGGAAGCCGCCGGCCCGGTCAAGTGCCGCGTCGCACGGCCGGACCGCTCGACCGCCGCGCCGGCCAGCCCCGCGCGACGCGTGCCCTGGTCGCGCGGCCCCCGCGAGCGGATGCCGCGGGACGCACCGCATCCGCGCGGCGCGCCGACCCCGGGGGCCCGGCACGCCGTCGGCGCGGGGCGGCCAGCCAACCCCGGAGCGGCGCGCAGGAACGGCGCGCAGGAATGGCGCCCACGCCGGCGTGCTGGACGTCCGGTCGCCCCCGATTGCGCAGCGCCCCGGCGGCGAACCGGCCCGCCCTGCGGCGCGGCACCGACCTGCCCCCCTCCGGATTGAGTTAAAGTATTAGTGTATTTTTTTATCTTGACTGAAAATAATGGGTCCCGTATAAGGGAAACGAGGAGGGGGCTTTTTGCCCTTGTATCCGGCCCTACAACAGAAACCGAACCAGTATTAGCGACGGAGGGTTCAGCGTGTACAACGGCGTGAAGGTGTTCTCGGCGACGAAGGCGAAGGAGCGTGAGGCACTCGGGGAGGAGGTCACGGCCTGGATTCGGCGCAACCCCGATATCGAGATCCTCGACAAGATCGTGACGCAGTCGTCGGACAGCGAGTTCCACTGCCTCACGATCACCCTGTTCTACCGGAAGGGCGACAAGGCGACCCACGCCGCGTAATCCGCGCGCCGCCGAGCCGTCGCCGTACGGCCGGCCGGCTGCGCGGCGGCGCCGGCTGACGGCCGCCCGCGCCGCGCCGCGCTGGCGGCGCCGGCTGACGGCCGCCCGCGCCGCGGCGTTGACAGCGCCCCCTCCGATCGGGACGCGCGAACCCCGCGTCGCCGTGCCACGCCGGCGATCGGCCGGGCCCATCGCGCACCGCAGGCCGCCCGGTCGCCGGTAGACGACACGCCCCGCCCTGCGAGCGGTTGTGGGCAGCCCGCGCGTCGCGCCCGTTGGTCTGCGCGCGCCCGCGTGCTATCCCCGCGGGCATGCGAAACCGAACCCGCTCGTATCGGAACGCGCTGCTGGTGGCGGTCGTCACCGCAGCGGCGCTACCGGCGGCCGCCGGCACCCCCGCTGCACCGGCGCCGCAGCTGCAGCTCCCCGAGGTCAAGACGTGGACGCTCGACAACGGGCTGCGCGTCGCCTACTTGCCGCGCCACGAAGCGCCCGTCGTGGCCGTCCACGTCTGGTACCACGTCGGCTCGAAGGAGGAGCGGCCGGATCGGCTCGGCGCCGCCCACATGTTCGAGCACATGCTGTTCAAGGGCACGGTGCACGTGCGCCCGGAGGAGCACGCGCGGCACATTCAGCGCGTCGGCGGGTCGCTCAATGCGTTCACCACCCAGGACACGACGGCGTACCACGAGCAGCTGCCGAAGCAGTACTTGCAGTTCGCGTGCAAGCTCGAGGCGGAGCGCATGCGCAACCTGTTGTTGCGCAAGGAAATGATCGACACCGAGCGCGAAGTGGTCAAAGAGGAGCTGCGCCTGCGCTACGAGAACTCGCCGATCGGCAAAGGTCTGCAGAAGTTCTTCGCGACCGCGTTCACCAAACACCCGTACGGCTGGCTCGCGATCGGCACCAAGGAGACGCTCGACGCGACGGACAAAGATTACCTGCAGTACTTCTACGACACCTATTACGTGCCCAACAACGCGCTGCTCGTCGTCGTCGGCGACGTATCGGAAGACGAGGTGCGCACGTGCGCGGACACCTACTTCGCCAAGATCCCGCGCGGCAAGGAGCCACCGCGACCGGCTGACGAGCGGCCCGAGCCGCCGCAGACCGAGAAGCGCCGGGTCGTCGTCGAACCGCGCCAGATCGGCATCGTGCTCGGCGGGTTCCACATCCCGGAAGCGAAACACCCGGACATGTACCCGCTGCGCGTGCTGGCCAAGATCCTGTCCGACGGGGAATCGTCGCGGCTGTACCGGCGACTGGTCCGCACCGACAAGATCGCGGTCGCCGCCGGCGGCCAGGTGTTTGCGCTCGAACACCCGGGCTTGTTCCTGACTTTCGGCGTGTACCTGCAACCGGATCAGGGCGACAAGGTGGAGGCGGCGCTGCTCGACGAGATCGCGAAGGTGCGCGATGCCGGCGTCACCGACAAAGAACTGCAAAAGGCCAAGAACCAACTCGAGAGCGATCTCGTGTTCAGCCTCGAGAGCGCGAGCGGCCTGGCGACCCAGATCGGACAGAGCTGGATCAACACCGGCGACCCGGCCGCGTTCCTCGGCGACGCCGACAAGATCGCTGCAGTCACGGCCGACGACGTACAGCGGGTCGCCCGCCAGTACCTCGTCGAGTCGAACCTCACCATCGTCGTCATCCCGCCCAAGGGAGGTGCCAAGTGAACCGCCTGCTCGCCGCCCTCACCGCCGCCGCGCTGTGCGCGTGCGGTTCCGCATCCCCCGCATCGTCGCCCGTGCCGCAGTTGCCGGGCGACGGTACCGACCACACGGCCAAGCCGGCCGACACGGCCCCGGCCGACGCGCCGCCCGCCGACCCGTGGGCCGGGCGCACGGATCTGATCGAGGCGCCCGAGCCGCAGCCGCCGCAAGAGGTCAAGCTGCCGCCGATCCGGCGGTTCACACTGAAAAACGGCCTGCAGGTGATCGTCATCGAGCGCCACGATCTCCCGGTCGTCGGCATGCAGCTGGCGGTCCGCGCCGGCGAGCAAGACGACATGCGCGACAAACGTGGGCTCGCGCAGTTCGCCGCGGCCATGCTCACGAAGGGCACGCGCAAGCGCAGCGCGGAGCAAATCGCGGAGGCGGTCGACTTCGTCGGCGCGCGCCTGAACGCGGGCGCATCGCTCGAAGCCACGACGTTGTCCTGCTCGGCGCTCACGAAGCACGTCGACACCTGCTTCGACCTGCTGCCGGACGTCGCCGCGAACCCGACGTTCCCCGCCAAGGAGATGGACCAGGTGCGCGATCAGTTGATCACCGCCGTCCGGCAACGCCGCGACGACGCCCAGCAGCTCGCGGCCGCTCACTTCGACAACGAACTGTGGGGCGACGACCACGTGCGCGGATGGCCGATTACGGTCAACACGATCAAGGCGATCGAACGCGCGGATCTGGTGAGCTGGCACAAGACCTGGTTCAAGCCGAACAACGCGGTGCTCGTCGTCGCGGGCGACGTCGATGCAGGCAAACTCGAGCGGCGACTCGCCGCCGCGTTCCGCCGCTGGCGCAAGGGCAAGGTCGCGCCGCACAAGCTGTGGGCACCCCGGCCCATCGAGGGCATCCGCGTGCGCCTGGTCGACAAGCCCGACCAGACGCAGAGCCAGATCGTCGTGGGCCACTACGGGATCTCCCACAAGGATCCCGACTACTACGCCGTCCAGGTCATGAACTACGTGCTCGGCGGCGGTGGCTTTGCATCTCGCTTGATGAAGGTCGTCCGCTCCGAGGGCGGCAAGACCTACGGAGCGCGGTCGCGGTTCGACAGCTACCTGTCGCGCGGCGCGTTCACCGCGACGACGTTCACCCGCAGCGAGGAGACGGTCAATACGATCAAGCTCGTGCTCGGCGAACTCGCGCGCATGAAGGCCGAGGGGCCGACGCCTGAGGAGGTGGCGGATGCGATCGCCAACATTTCGGGTCGCTGGGCTACCGCGTTCGAGTCGGCGCTCGACGTCGCGGGCGCCGTGTTGGCCGCGGAGCTGCACGGGTTCGGCGACGACTACGTCCGCAACTACGCGCTGCGCATCGGTGAGGTCACCCCGGAGGCCGCCAGGCAGGCGGCGGCCGCCCATCTGGACCCCGACAACCTGGTCATGGTCATCGTCGGCGCCGCGAAGGACGTGAAACCGCAACTCGACGCAGCCGGCTGGAAGTACACCGTCGTGTCCGCCGACGATCCGATCGCCGCGTACGAACGCGCGCAGCTCGCCGGCGGCGGGACCGTGAGCGCCGCGGATCGCGCGCGCGCCATGAAGCTCATCGACGCGGCGATCCGCGCCAAGGGCGGAGCAAAGCGCCTCGCCGGCATCCGGTCGATGACCGTGGAGGGGGACGCGAAGCTCCAAGTCCAGGGGCAGACCATCTCGGGCAAGGTCAAGCGCGTGTGGCGCGCTCCCGAGTCGCTGCGCCTCGACCTGACGCTCAACACGCCGATGGGCACATTCGACGTCATTACCGTGGTCCACGACGGCAAGGGCTGGTCGAAGCAGCCCGGCCCGGGCGGCGGCCAGGTCAAGGAACTCGAAGCCGGCGCCCTCGCCGAGGCGAAAAAGCAGATGTGGCGCGACGCCGAGTTCATCTTGCTGCGCGCCAAAGAAGACGGCGCCGTCGTGCGCCCGCTCGGCGAGCAAACCGTCGATGGTAAGACGTACGACGCGGTGCAGCTCACGGGCAAAAACGGTCATACGGTCAAGCTGTTCTTCGACCGCAAGACGCACCTGCTCGCGCGGATGACCTACCAGGAGGGCGGCGAGGAAGCCGTCGAGGCGTTCTCCGACTACAAGAAGGTCGCCGGCATCCAGATCGCGCACACGCGCCACAGCGAGAGCCCGCAGGGCTCATTCGACACGCAGCTGTCGTCCGTCAAGATCAACGAGAAGATCCCCGACAGCGCGTTCGCGAAGCCGCAGTAGGCGCGGCTCGCACTCGGCGGCGCACCGGGCCGTCGCGGCGCCACGGCGCGGCGGCGCGCGGCCCCCGCCGCCGGGCGCGACGGCTGGCGCCGGGCGACGGCTGCGCGACGCATTCGCCGCCCGCCGAGGCGGCGGCGCGCGGGCCCCTGGCTCCGGCCGCGGCCCCCAACCTGGGACGCCGGCGGCGCGCGGGTCCCGGCGCCGGCCGCGGCCAGCCGCGGGCGAACGGGTCGCGACGCGCGGCGCCCCGCCGGCGTTTGCCGCTGCACGGCCGGTCGGTCTACCCTCGACGAACGACGTGTCGACCGCCACGCGCGTTTCTCGGTCCACTTCGGCCCGCGCCGCCTCAGCGGTTCGGAGGCGACGGTGATCGCGGCCGCCGTCGCGGCGATCGCCGCAATGTCCGCCGCGCCCGCACCGGTCGTGGACCTGTACACCATGGGCCAGGGCGACCAGCTGTTCGAGCGGTTCGGCCACGCGGCCATCTGCGTGCAGTGGCCCGCCGATGCCGATGCGCGCTGTTACAACTACGGAACGACCGATTTCGGCTCGCCGCCCGCGCGGCTCGGCTGGCAGTTTTTGCGCGGCACGGCGCGGTTCTGGGTGTCGGTGTGGCCGCGCGAGCGGATGATCGCGCAATACGTCGCCCGCGACCGCAGCGTATGGCGCCAGCGCCTGCCGCTGACCGACGACCAGGCGCGCGAACTCGCGCGGCGCCTCGCACACGACGCTCGCGAGGAGAATCGCTACTACGCATACCATCACTTCCGCGACAACTGCGCGACGCGCGTGCGCGACCACATCGACGCGGTCACCGGGGGCGCGCTGTCCCGCGACAACCAGCGGCCGATCGGCGTCACCTACCGCGAACTCGGCCGCCGCGGCCTGGCGGAACTCACTCCGATCCTGGTCGCGTCGGTGTTCCTCGTCGGGCGCTTCGCCGACGTGCAGCCAACCGGCTACGAAGCGATGTTTCTGCCCGACCTGCTGCGCGCGGGCGTGGCCGAGCGGCTCGGCGCCGCTCCGGAAGCGGTCTACCTCCGCCGCGGGCCCGCGTTTCCCACCGAGGGGAACTCCGTCGCGCCCTGGCTGCTCGCGATCGCCGCGGCGACGGTCGCGCCCGTCGCGGCCGCGCGAGCGCTCGGCCGCGGCGTTCGTGCCGGCAGCTGGGCGAGCGCCGCCGCGCTCACCGCGCTCGGCACCGCCGTGTGGACGGTCGCGCTGGCCGCCGGCATGCCGGAACTGCGGTGGAACGAAGTGGCGCTCGTGCTGTGGCCGAGCGACGCACTGCTCGCGACGCGGCGCGGCCGCGCGTATGGCCGACTGCGCGTCGTCGCCTTGGCGCTCGTGTCGGCGGCGCGCGCCGTCGGCGTGCTGCGGCAACCGCTTTGGCTGGTGGTCTTGATCCCGCTCGGCCCGGCGCTGATCGCCGCGCTCGCTCCGCTACGCGGCGAAACCGAGTCGCGGCGATCGCCTCGCGACGCCGCGCGCGAACACGCTCCGTGACCTACGGGAACGGGAAGCCGAAGCAGTTGAGCAGATCCGGCGGCGTCACCTCCATATCGTCCTTGGTGCATCCGCCGAGATCGCAGGTGTCGCAGTCGGTCGGATCGCACCCGCCGCAGTGCGCCGGGTCGTTGCAGATGTCGTAGCAACCGTCGCCGCAGCAGGTGATCTTGCTCGGCAACAGCGGAGGAGGCATCGGGCACGTAAACGGACACGCACACGCACCGCCCGAGCACTGGTCGTCGGCGTCGCACGCCATCCCGCACGATCCGCAGTTGGCCTCGTCGGTCGTCGTGTCGACGCACCCGGTGGCACAGCAGCTCGTGTTGCCGGGACACTCGCCGCCGGTGGCGGCACACACGCACATGCCGTCTTGGCAGGTCTCCATCGGCCCGCACGGCCGGCCGCACATCCCACAGTTGGCCGGGTCGGTCATCAGGTTCTTGCAGCCGGTGTCGCAGCACGTGGACCCGCCGGTGCACGCGACGCCGAAGTTGCACACGCACATGCCACCCGAACACCCGTTGGACGTCTCGGAATCGCACACGTTGCCGCACGAACCACAGTTGCTCGCGTTCGCCTGCACGTCGACGCAGATCCCGTCGCAGCAGGCCTCGGTCGGGCCACAGGTGGTGCTGCCGCACTTGCCGCCGCGCGGATCGCCGGCGTCCGGTGCGGCGACGTCGTCGTTGTCGTCGTCGTCGCCTGCCTTGGCGCAACCGACCACCACGGCTGGAAGTAGGACCAGGATAGGAAAAGCGCGTCGCAACATCATCGGTGGCACCCCGTAACAGCGGTGGCCATTGTTCCAAAACCGGCTCGCGCCGCGGCAAAAAAACGCAGCGACACGGCCGGATCACGCATTATATTGCAAGACCGGTGAGACGCGGATCGGTTACCGGCATGCACCGACGCGCGTCTCGCCCGTGATCGGCCCGCAGACTTCGCCCGACGCGCATCGCGCGGGGTCGCGTTCGCCCGGGTAGGTCGCATAGTCGCAGTACGACAGACACTGTCCCGGATCGTTGAAGCAGCCGGAACCCGGGGCACAGTCGTTGGGCGCCGTGCACGGTCCCCCGGGAGGCTGGCCTCCGCCGACCGGCGGCGCGCACACCCCCTGGTCCATCCCGGTGAGATAACAACCTTCCCCCGGACTGCACGCCGGCGCCAGCGGATCGCAGCTCGGCAGGCACACGTCGAACTGCATCTCGAGGTTGTTGATGCCGATGCACTGGCCGTCGGCGCACGGATTCGAACCGAGCTTGCAGATCGCGTGGCACGTGCCGAACACGCAGTGGGCGCCGGCGATGCAGTCGTCGGCCGTGTCGGCGACCGAAGGCGTGGCGCATGCCTGCGCCAACCCCTTGTCGCCGTTGGGATAGCAGCCGGTAAACCCCGTCTGTGCGGCCACATCGGTCACGATCAGCGCGCACTTCTGCCCGGGGCCGCAGTTTTGCGCGATCGGATCGCAGGGCGTGCCGACGGGCGTCGCGTCCGGCGTCCCGCCGCTGGCATCGACCGGCGAGCCGCCGCCCGCGTCTGCGACGCCGGGCGCCGCATCGGGCAACACGATGTCGTCGTCGTCCCCCGAACCGCCGGAAGCCGTCGCACACGCACAAACCGCCGACGAAAGCGCGACGATTGCGACTTTCGTCACCAATTTCAACCTGGTAGCCGCCAAACGGGTTGGGGCCAGCGTCGCACGACCGGCGCCGCACGACAACGCTCGCGCTCTCACAATCGCTGAAGTCATGCGCCCAACGTCCAGTTTCTACTATAGTTGGTGGTTGTCTGAGGGCGCCGAGAGCTGGTCGAGTAGCGGTGCCGGCCCGGAGGCGTTCGACTTCCGCGGAACCGAGCGGTACGTGATCGTATCCCGCCTCGGCACGGGCGGGATGGGCGTGGTGTACAAGGCTCTCGACCGGGAAACGCACACGCACGTGGCCCTCAAGGCCCTGCACGCGCGCAAACCGGACGCGCTGCTGCGGTTCAAAAACGAGTTCCGCGCGCTGCAGGGACTGCGCCATCGCAACCTGGTTCGCCTCGGCGAACTCAGCGAAGTCGACGGAGTGTGGTTCTTCACGATGGAGTTGGTCGAGGGCGTCGACTTTCTGAGCTACGTGCGCGCGCGCGCCGACCAACGCGACGGCGCTCTGTTCCACGAGGGCCGCTTGCGCCACGCGCTCGCGCAACTCGCCGAGGGGCTCGGCGCCCTGCACGCCGCAGGCAAGATCCATCGCGACGTCAAGCCGCTCAACATCCGGATCGACAACAGTGGGCGCCTCGTGCTGCTCGATTTCGGCCTCGTCATCGACGTCGACAGCCCGCAGCGACTCAGCGAGGGGTGGGTGATCGGGACGGCTGCCTACATGGCTCCCGAACAGGCCCACTCGGACGCGACCGTGCCGGCATCGGACTTCTACGCGGTCGGCAGCCTGCTGTACCACGCGCTCACCGGTCGCGTTCCGTTCGAGGGCACCGACCTCGAGGTCCTCATGCGCAAGCAGAGCGAGGTACCTCCGCCGCCGGCGTCGATCGCACCGGGCGTGCCTCGCGACCTCAACGATCTGTGCATCGACTTGCTGCAGTGTTCTCCCGACGACCGCCCGTCGGAAATCGAGATCCTGCGCCGCCTGGGCACGGCACGCGCCGCCCCCGTCGCGCGACCACGCCCGCCGCTGCACACCGCGCGCCGCACGGAGTTCGTGGGACGCGACCGCGAACTCGACGCCATGCTGCGCGCGCTCGACGAACCGCGTACGGCCCGGGTGTTTCTCGTCCGCGGTGCATCGGGCGTCGGCAAGACGGCGTTGCTCGGGGAACTGCAGCAGCGCGTCCGCGCGACGCACCCGTCGGCCGTCGTGCTCTCGGGGCGCTGCTACGAAAACGAGAGCGTCCCGTTCAAGGCAATCGACGGCGCCATCGACGCGCTCACGACCTATCTTCGCGCCCTACCGCGCGCCGATGCGGCCGCGCTTCTGCCCCGCAACGCGTCCCTGTTGGCCCAGGTGTTCCCGGTGCTGCGCCGGGTCGAGGTCATCGCCGAGAGCCCCAGCATTCGCATCGACGTGCCCGACCTGCAGGAGCGCCGGCGGCGCGCGTTCACGGCGCTGCGCGAGCTGTTCACGCGGATTGCCGTGAGGCACCCGCTCGTCGTCGCGATCGACGATCTCCAATGGGCGGATCCGGACAGCGTTCATCTCATCGGCCAGTTGTTGCAGCCCCCCGAACCCCCGCCGATCGTCGCGGTACTCGCGACGCGGCCGCGCGCGGACGCCAGCGGCGTCGAGCCGCTCACCGCGCTGCCGATCGAGCTGGTCCGGTTCGAACTCGACGCGCTTCCGCGCGCGGCGGCGCGGGAACTCGCGCTGCGGCTGCTCGCGCGCCACGGCGTGGCGGCGACCGCCGACGACGCCGATACGCTCGCCGACGAGGCCGCGAATCACCCGATGTTCCTCCACGAACTGGTGGCGCACGTCGCGGCCGTGGGCATGGATCGGCGGCGCATGGTGAAGCTCGACGACGCGTTGCAGGCGCGCTTTCACCGGCTATCCGCGCCCGCCCGCGAGGTGCTCGAACTGACCTGCATCGCGGGTGGGCCCACGCCGCACGGCGTGATCGCGCACGCATCAGGGCTCGACTTTTCCGATTACCTCGACGCCGTGTACGAGCTGCGCGAGAGCCACCTCGTCCGCACTGCCGGCGGCCGGCGCCGCGACACAATCGAAACCTACCACAACCGCGTACGCGAAGCCGCAATGCGCGGGCTCGACGACACCGAGCGGCGCGAGTACCACAGGAAACTGGCCGACGCGCTCGAAGCGACCGGCGAGGCCGACGCGAACCCCGACGTGGCGCTCACGCACTTCGCTGCCGCCGAGCTCAACGCGCGCGCCGCCCACTACGCGCGCGCCGCCGCGCAACGCGCCGTCGCCGCGCTCGCGTTCGACCGCGCGGCAGCGCGCTACAAGGCGGCGTTGCGCCTCGGCAACTACGCTCCTGACGAGAAGCGCGCGCTCGAACTTGCGCTCGCGCAAGCGCTCGCGAACGCCGGCCGCGGCGCCGAAGCGGTCGCCCTCTATCTCAAAGCGGCCGAGGGCGCCCCGCAGCCCGAACAGCTCGAACACCGCCGCCGTGCGATGGAACAACTCCTGTTCAGCGGCCGCGTCGACGAGGGAATCCGTTTGGTCCAACAGGTGCTCGGCGAACTCGGCGACTCCTTGCCCGCGACGCCGCGACGAGCACTGTGGGCGCTGGCGTGGCAGAGGTTTCGGCTTCGGTTGCGTGGCGTGCGGTGGCGCGAGCGCGGCGAGGGGCAGTTGCGCCCGGTCGATCTTGCCCGCGTAGACGTCTACCAGAGCATCGGCCGCGGCCTCTCCCTGGTCGACAACATTCGCGGCGCCGATTTCAACTGCCGCGCGTTGCGTCACTCGCTCGCTCTCGGGGAGCGCACACGCGTGATCCGCGCTCTGGCGGTCGAAGGGGTGTTTCTCGCGTCACAAGGCGCAGAGCGCCGCCTGCGGGATCTGATCCGCGAGAGCCAGCGCATCGCCGAACGCATCGAAGACCCCGCTGCCCGTGCGTACGTGTTGTTTCCACGCGCGGCGGTCCACTACTTCATCGAAAACGCATGGCTGGCGACCTATCGGCTCGTCAACGAAGCGGAGAAGCTGTTTCACGCGCACGTCTATTCCGGCGGCTGGGAAACGGATACGTGCCAGATGTATGCCTGTTTCTGCTTGATGTACCTGGGCGAGCTGCGAAAACTCACGCCGACCGTAGACGCATTCTGCTTCGATGCCGAGCGCCGCGGCGACTTGTATCTCGCACTGAGCCTGCGCTGCCGGATGAGCGTGCCATGGATGATGGCTGACGACGCAGCGAGCGGCGAACGCGCGGTCGACGAGGCCGCCCGCAGGTGGACACACGATCGCAATACGTTTCAGGTGCAACATTTTTTCGCGATGCACTCGCGCGCGGAGTTCGCCCTCTACGATGGGGCGCCTCAGCGGGCGGCGGCCGTGTTGTCGCGCGCCGCGGCGGGGCTGCGGCGGTCGATGCTGCTGCGCATCCCGATCGTGGCGTGCGAAGTCGCCTACCTGCGCGGGCGCGTCGCGCTCGCCCAGGCCGCGGCCGCACGCGACCGGCCCGAACGCGCTCACTGGGTTCACGAAGTGCGCCGGCTGGCTCGACGCGTCGAGCGGTCCGGCCAGCCGCTCGGCCGTGGCCTCGGCCCGCTGCTGCGCGCGGGCGCCGCACACGTCGCCGGCGACGACGACCGGGCCGTGAGACTTCTCCGCGAGGGCATCGATGCGCTCGACCAGCTCGACACGCAGCTGTATGCGCAGCCGGCTCGGCGCGCGCTCGGCGGGCTCCTGGGCGGCGACGCCGGCGCTCGACTGCGCGCCGACGCCGATGCGTGGCTCGCCGAACAAGGCGTGCGCGAACCCGAGCGGTTTTACGCGGCGCTCGTCCCCGCCTTCGCCTGAGCCGCGCGGCGTCGCGGCCCGCACGCCGGCTTGCGCGCGCGGCGGCGTGCGCGCGCCTGCGCGCGGCCGCATTTTGCGTCATGCTTGCGCCATGCTGCGACGTCGCTGCGAGATCGCGGCCGCTGTCGCCGTCGCGACGGCCGTCCCCATTGCGGCGATCTCGGGCTGCGCGCGCACCCCGCCGGCCGCCGCATTTGCGCGAGCGGACGGCCGGGGCGACGGAAGCGTGCGCGCGGCCGACCCGAACCCGTCGTGCGCGCGCGCGGACGCAAGCGAGGTGTCGCCGTCCGACCCGCGCTTCACGACGCCGCTCGCACGGCCCCACCACCGCCCCGATCCAGGAGGCTGTTGCGCATAGCCGCTGGCTGCGGTCACGATCTGCGGGCGATCTTCGGCGTACGTCCTCGCGCCCTTCGGTTCCGTATGTTGATACGCGCC
>RFGE01000014.1 GCA_003696105.1 Deltaproteobacteria bacterium
CAGCTCGCGATGCGGCTCGGTGAGGCCTATTTGTTCGAAGGTCAGCCGGATCGCGCGGCGCGCCTGTTCGACGCGATCGAATCCCGCTACCGCGGTTTCGACCTCGCGCTCGGCGCCCACGCCGACGCGCTCGCCCTGCTCGGTCGCACACGCGACGCCGAACGCTACTACGCCCGCGCCGCGGCGGCGCACGGCCGCGCCGCCCGAGAGACCTACGCCCTGTTCGTCGTCTCGCAGCCCGACGTCACGCCGAGCGATCCCGCGCTCGCGCGCCAGGGCCTCATCGAACTGGCGCCCACCCTGGCGGCGCGCGGCAAGCGCGCCGCCACCGTCGACCGGGCGGCCACCCTGCTCGAACGCTGGGGCGAGCCCTCCCTGGCGGCCGCGCTGCGCGAGCGAGCCGCCGCGCTGCGGCGGCGGGCGGCAGGCGGCGCCAGGTAGCGTGCGCTATACTGCCGGCGGCGCGGGCTGCGCCGTCACCAAGGAGCGACGACATGGGCATTTTCGACTTCGTCAAGGGGGGCGTGAAGGAGCTGGCGATCGCGCGTCCCGACGCCTACAAGGACCACATCGTCTACAAGCACCCGGACAAGACGATCCCGATGAAGGCGCAGCTCACCGTCGAACCGGACGAGATCTGCCTGTTCTTCCGCGACGGGGAATTCGTCGGGCAGTTCACCGCCGGGCGCCACACCCTCGACTCGGGCAACATCCCGTTCCTCGGCCGGCTCATCGACAAGTTCACCGGCGGCGACGTGTTCATCGCCGAGGTCTACTTCGTCACCACCCGCGAGATCACCGACAACAAGTTCGGCGGCCGGATCGGCAAGGTGCGCGACCCGCAGTCGGGCCTCGCGGTCGAGATCATGGTCCACGGGACCTTCTCGGTGAAGGTCATCGATCCACCGAAGCTCGTCATCGGCCTCGTCGGCCTCCAGCGCACCGACGGCAATGCGTTCCTGAGCTGGTTCAAAGAACAGATCCTCAAGACGATCCGCGACGACATCGCCGAGTTGATCGTCAAGAAGAAATGGCCGCTGCTCGACGTGACGTCCGGCGCCTACACGGAGGAGATCGAGCAAGAGGTCGTCGCCGGCGTGCGGACGCACGTGGAGCCCTACGGACTCGAAGTGATCCGCATGGGCAACTTCCACGTCGGCATGAGCGACGCGGACGAGGCGCGCCTCACCAAGTTCTACGAAAACGCCGCGTACATCAACATGACCGGCGGGATGCAGGGCTACCAGCAGTTCGCCCAGGCCAACATGATGATGAACGCCGGCGAGGGAATGGCCAAAGGCGGCGGGGGCAGCGGCGGCGGGCTCGAGGGGGCCGGGCTCGGGCTCGGCTTCGCGATGGCCAACCAGATGATGAACCCGCAGGCGCAAAACCAGCCAGCTCCGCAGCCGAACACGCCGCCGTCGCAGATGAACACCGTGCAGTGCGGCAAGTGCAACGCACAGGTCGCGCCCGGCAAGTTCTGCTCCGAGTGCGGCGCGCCGCTGCAGGCCGCCGGCCCCAAGTTCTGCAGCAACTGCGGCAAGCCGGTGTCGGGCAAGTTCTGCGGCGAGTGCGGCACCCCCGCGCCGGCGTAGCCCCGCGAGCCTGGAGAGAGCGCGCCCCACACAGCCGCTCGACGCCCGCCGGGCACGCCCCGCGGGCGCCGGCAGCCCCCTCGCGCACCGCCGCCCGCGCGGTTGACACGGCACAGCCGTAGCCGATCCCGCCGCGCTGCGCTACAACCGGCCGCCACATGGACAACCGCTCCTACTACGACGACTTCGCTGCCTGGTACGAGCGCGAGCGCGGGCGCGGGTACCACCAGATGCTCGACGACCTCGAGATCGAGCTGGTCGAGCGCTACGGCCGCGGCAAGCGCGTCCTCGAGGTGGGCTGCGGCACCGGCCTGTTGCTCGCGCGCGCCGCGCAGTTCGCCGACACCGCCGTCGGCGTGGACCTGTCGGCGGGCATGCTCGCCCGCGCGCGCGACCGCGGGTTGCGCGTCGCGCAAGGGTCGGCGACCGAGCTACCGTACCCGGACGCCTCGTTCGACGTCGTCTACAGCGTCAAGGTGCTCGCCCACGTCGAGGCGATCCGCGAGGCGCTCGCCGAGATGGCGCGGGTCACGGCGCCGGGCGGCGTCATCCTCGCCGAGTTCTACAATCCGCTGTCGCTGCGGGGTTTGGTCAAGAAGATCAAGCCGGCGAGCCGCGTGTCCGAGACGACCACCGACGAGGCGGTCTACACCCGCTACGACACCCCGGCGGCGATCCGCCGCCTGCTGCCGGACGGGGTCACGTGGGAGACGACCCGCGGCGTCCGCATCGTCACGCCGGTGGCCGCGGTCCACAAGATTCCGCTCGTCGGCCGCGCCGTGCGCGCCGCCGAGCAGCGGCTCGCCGACGTGCCCGGCGTGCGCGCGTTCGGCGGCTTCCTCATCGCCGTGTTGCGCCGGCAAGGCTGATACACTGCCGGCGATGGGGTCGATCCTGGTCGTCGACGACGAGAGGTCGATGCGCGACTTCCTCGCGATCTGTCTGGAGCGCGAGGGACACGAGGTTGCGACGGCCGCGACCGCGGCGGAGGCGTTGGCCGCGGCGACGGCGCAGCCGCCCGACGTCATCGTCACCGATCTCAAGATGCCCGGCGACCTCGACGGCATCGGCCTGATCGAAGCGGCGCGCGAGCGGGGCATCGACGCCGAGGTGATCGTCGTGACCGCATTCGCCACCCCCGAGACCGCGATCGCGGCGCTCAAGAAGGGCGCGTACGACTACCTCACCAAGCCGTTCAAAGTCGACGAGATCAACGTCGTGATCGGCCGCGCGCTCGAAAAGCGCGCCCTCGTCCGCGAAAACCTCGCGCTGCGCGAGGCGGTCGAGAGCCGGCACCGGTTCGCGTCGCTGCTGTCGAAGAGCCCGCAGATGCAGCGCGTGTTCGACCTCGTCCGCAAGATCCACTCGACGCGAACGAGCGTCCTGATCACCGGCGAGAGCGGCACGGGCAAGGAACTCGTCGCGCGGGCGCTGCACAGCGAGGGCGCGCGCAAACACGGGCCGTTCGTCGCGATCAACTGCGGCGCGATTCCGCCCGACCTGCTCGAGTCGGAGCTGTTCGGCCACGTGCGCGGCGCGTTCACCGGCGCGGTCGACGACAAGCCCGGGCTGTTCGAAGCCGCCGACGGCGGCACGTTGTTCCTCGACGAGGTGGGCGAGCTGCCCGCGGCGCTGCAAGTCAAGCTGTTGCGCGTCCTGCAGGAGCGCCGCGTCAAGCC
This sequence comes from Deltaproteobacteria bacterium, assembly GCA_003696105.1. NCBI lineage: Bacteria > Pseudomonadati > Myxococcota > Myxococcia > Deltaproteobacteria bacterium. The sequence goes on from RFGE01000014.1 coordinate 3,275, forward strand.
GGTCGGGGCGACGCGCGAGCGCGAGATCGACGTCCGCGTGGTCGCGGCCACCAACCGCGACCTCGAGGAGGAGGTCGCGCGCGGTGCGTTCCGCCAGGACCTGTACTACCGGCTCAACGTCATCGAGATCCGCCTGCCGCCGCTGCGCCAGCGGCGCGAGGACATCCCGATGCTCGTCGACCACTTCGTGCGGCGCTTCGCCGCCGAGCAGAACAAGCGCATCGCCGGCGTCTCCAAGGAGGCGATGCGCCGCCTGCAGGCCTACGACTACCCGGGCAACGTTCGCGAGCTCGAGAACGTCATCGAGCGCGCCGTCGCGCTGTCGGACCGGCGCATCGAAGTCGACGCGCTGCCCGATTTCGCCAGCCAGCCGCGCCTCGGCGTCGCCGACGGCCAGGCCGCCGCGCTGCCGGCCGACGGCATCGACCTGGACGCGGTGCTGCGCGACTACGAGCGCCAGCTCATCGAGCGCGCGCTCGCGCATACCGGTGGGAACCGCAAGCGCGCCGCCGAGTTGCTCGGGATCAGCTTCCGGTCGCTGCGGTACCGGCTGTCCAAGCTGGGCATCGGGCCGGCGGACGACGACATGTAGGACGACGTCGCCCACGGTCGCCGGCCTCGCCGCGCCGGTTCTTGCCGGCCGTTTCTTGCCGGCCGTTTCTTGCCGGGGGTGACAATTTTCGGCACAATCGAGACGCGTTTGGTCCCCGGCACATCGTGGGACGTACACCTACACGAATGATCATGAACGCATGGAGGCGCAGGGGGATGCCTTCCGCGGGGAACGGTCTTTGCACGAGACCGGCGCGCATGGGGCCGGAACGCGGACTGACGCTCGTCGAGCTGATGGTCGTCGTCGCGATCATCGGCGTCCTCGCCGGCCTGGCGGTGTTCATGTACACGAAGTCGGTCGAGGACGTCGAGGCCAGCGAGGTCCACGACGTGTTCGCCGAGATCCGCACCAAACAGGAGCAATACCACGTCGAAAACGGCACCTACCTGTCGTTGAGCGCCGACGAAAACGACCTGTGCTGCGGCGCGACCAAGAACAACCCGGGCGACCTGTCGTCCGCTCCCTCGTCGTGGACGCAGCTGCGCCTGGACTTTCAGCGCGGCGCGTTGCGCTGCAACTACGCCGTCGTCGCCGGCGCGGCGGGAGACAGCACCGGCATCGGCACCAAGGGCAGCCAGATCCTGCCCGACCCGCCGCCGACCGACTGGTGGTACGGCATCGCCGAGTGCCCGTCCAACGGCAAGACCTACTACACCCGGCACAACGAGCACCGGGTCATCGAGTACTGACCATCCTGATTCCCGAGGGGCCCCAACAGCGAAAAGGAGTGTTCATGTTCCAGAAACTGCGCAAGAAGACACAAAAGGGTTTCACCCTGATCGAGTTGATGATCGTCGTCGCGATCATCGGCATCCTGGCCGCGGTCGCCATCCCGGCCTTCATGAAGTACATCAAGAAGTCCAAGACGGTGGAGGCGACCGAGCACGTCAAGAAGATCGCCGAAGGCGCCAACTCCTACTACATGCACCCGAGCGTGCCGCGCGGCTACACGTCCAGCCCGCTGCCCAAGCAGTTCCCCAACACGACCGCGGGCCCCACGCCGTCGGATCCGACCGCGTGCTGCGAAAAATGCGCGCCGGTGCAGTCCGACTGGGACGGCAACGCGACGTGGAACGCGCTGAAGTTCGCGGTGATCGACCCGCACTACTACTCGTATTCATACGAAATTGCCTCCGGTGCGGCGACGACGGGGCCGTACACCGCGCGGGCCAACGGCGACCTCGACTGCGACGGCACTGACTCCACCTTCGAGCTCGTCGGCACGATCGACACCGCGCGCGGCGACGGGCCGACCAACAGCGGCGGCATCTACCGCAACCTCGAGCTTGAGTAGCTGTCGCGCGCATCGACGACCCGGCGGGGTGGCGCGTCGCGCCGTCCCGCCGGGCCGTTTCGGCGGCAGGTCGGCGGCGGGCGGCGGGTTCACGCTCGTCGAGCTGATGGTCGCGGTCGCCGTCGTCGGCGTGCTCGCCGCCCTCGCCGCGCCGACCCTCGTCAAGTACATCCGCCGGTCCAAGACGGCCGAAGCCAGCCTGCAGCTGTCGCGGATGTCCGAGCAGGCGCGCGCGTATTACATCGAGACCCACGGCGCGCAGGACACGCGCACGCTCATTCGCCACCAGTTTCCCGACACGACGGCGCTGACGCCGGCCGCGTCGTGCTGCCAGCCGAGCGGCAGCGACCGCTGTACGCCCAACGTCGCCGACTGGGACGACCCGACGTGGAAGGCGCTCCACTTCTCCATGGAGGAGCCCCACTACTACCGCTACGAGTTCGTGTCCGCCGGCGAGGGCACCGCCGCGCAGTTCACCGCTCGGGCCATCGGCGACCTCGACTGCGACGGCGTGCTGGCCACATTCGAACTGTACGGCAGGATTGCGCCTGGCTCCGGCAGCCCGTCGGTGTCAGGTGGCCTGTACGAACACAACGCGCTAGAGTAGCGGCGTGCGGCGAAGCCTCGCTCTGGTCGCGGCGGCCGTGCTGCTGGCGCTGGCCGCGCAGCCGGTCAAGTCCCGCGCGCTGGCGATCCGCGCGGGGTGGCCGAGGTTCCACGAGTACGTGCTGCTGCCGCCGCCGAGCGCGGCGCCCGTGTTGGCGATGGGGTTTCGCGAGCTGGCCGCGGACATCACGTGGGCGCGCGCGACCGTCTACTACGGGTCCGCCCGCCCGGGCGACCCCGGCTCCTACCTGTACCTCGACAGGTTCATCGACAACATCCTGGCCCTCGACCCGAAATTCCGCCGCCCGTACCTGTGGGCGGCCTACGCGGTGACCTACAAGCACGGCAACATCACCGCGGAAGAGGCCAAGCAATCGCTGCACTACCTCGAGCGCGCGATGAAGGCGTTCCCGGACGACGGCGAGTTCTACTGGCTCGCGGGCATCCGCCTGGCCTTGTACATCAAGGGCGAGACGGAGGAGGAGACCCGTCGGATCCGCCAACGCGCGGCCGAACTGATCGAGCAGGCCGTTCGCAAACCAAACGCCGATCCGACGTGGGCGACAATCGCCGCGGACCTGCGAAGCGAACTCGGCCAGCGCGAGCAGGCGATCCGCGAGCTGCGCGAGTTGATCCTCATCACCGACAACGAAGCGGCGCGGCAACAGCTGCTCGCACGCCTCGAGCGCCTCGTTCACAGTGTCGACGTGGCCAATGCGCTCGAGCGCGCGGCGCACGAGTTCGAGGAGGAACACCAGCGCTACTTGCCCTACGCGCCGGCTACGCTGTACGTGCTGCTCGGTCCGCCGCCGCCCAAGGGGATCGACTTCGCCCGGCTCGCGACCGAGCGCGACCTGATCTCGTTCGAGCCGACGGACGCCGAGGCCGAGCCTGTTTCAACGGCCGAGGACGCGATGACGCCACCAGAACCGGGCCATCTCGCGGACGGTCTTGGCGATGACGCCGGAGCGGTACACCGCACTGACGCCGGCCCGCCGCGGTAGGCAGTCGGCCTCGACGTGGACGACGCGGGCGCCGCGCTCGACCGCCCGCACGAAGATCTCCGTGCACAGAAACACGCCGTCGGACTCGATCGGCATGTCGTCGAACAGCTCGCGGCGGTACAGGTACAGGAAATTGAAGTCGTCATAGTCGCGCAGGCCGAACAGCGCGTGGACCAGCTTGATGTAGACCACCGACGACAGCAGCCGCATGCGCGTGTAGCCGGGCCGCCCGCGGCGGCTCGCGATGACGAGATCGGCGTCGTCGAGCAGCGGGATGAACGAGGCGACCTCGGCGAACCGAAGCTGCTGGTCGGCGGCGTGAAAGCAGATCACGTCGTTGCGGCTGTTGCGAATGCCGGTGAGGATCGCGCTGCCGGGACCGAGGTTGTGCGGATGGCGGATCAAGCGCACCTCGGGCCACCGCCGTTCGAGCTGCCGGGCGATCGCCACCGAGCCGTCGGTCGACCCGTCGTCGACCACCAGGATCTCAAAGTCGCGGTCGCCGAAGCCGGCGAGCGCATCGCGCACGTCGGTCACCGCCTGCTCGAGCGTCGCCTCCTCGTTGTAGCAAAGGACCGTGCAGCTCACCGATCGGCTCACAGGGCACGCTCCATGAGTTGGGCAAGCTCGTCGAGGATCGCGTCGGCGCCGGCCGCCGCCAGTTCCGCCGCCGACCCGCGCCCTCCGAGCACGCCGGCGATGCGCACGTCGACTCCCGCCAGCTCGGTGCGCGCACGCCGGGCGGCCGCCGCGTCGCGCGGGCTGTCGCCGACGTACCACAGCACGCCCCCGGCGGGCACCACGGCGCGCGCCGCTGCGATCACCCCGGCGGGGTCCGGCTTGGGCCGCGCCACGTCGTCGCGGGTGACCACGGCCGCGAACCCGCCCGCGTCCAACCCGGCCGCCGCCAGCGCGGGGCCGACGCAGGCGCGCCCGTTGTCCGTAACGATGCCGAGCGGCCACCCGCGCCGCTGCAGCTCGGCCACGACCTGTCGCGCGCCGGGTCGGGCGACCGCGCGCGGCGCGCCCGCGCACTCGGCGTCGTCGAGGATGGCCAGCGCCCGCGCCCGCCATGCGGCCCGGTCCGCGCCGCCGCCGGCCACCGCCGCCGCCTCCTCGATGTGGGCCAGCACCGGCCGAAACGGCGCGTCGAAGCCGAGCGGCGCAAACAGCGCGCGAAGCCGCGACCGCGCCGCCGCCATGTCGACGTCGAGGTCGACCAGCGTGCCGTCGAGGTCGAACACCACCGCACGGGGGATCACGGCGGCCCCCCGAAGTCGTCGAACCCGGCATCGCCGCGCACGAGCACCGGCCCGCAGTCGAGCGTGCGCACCCAGTACAGGTCGGGTTCGACCACGTTCGCGCCCGGCTCGACGGGAAGCCCGAGCGCGATACGCACCAGCAGCCACGGGAAGTTGCAGCCGGCCTCGGTATAGAAGTGTACGGTCGTGCCGCACCGACCCGCGTTGATCTCGGTGACCCGCGGAATCCCGTCGGCGCCCTCCTTCATGTCGACGAAGTAGGCGCCGTGCGGCTCCGCGTCGATCGCGCGCACCGCCGCTTCGCCGATGCGCGCCACGTCCGCCCGCGCGATGGTGCGACTCACGGCCGGCGCCCCGGTGATTCCCGACGGCGCGACGTGAGGCAACACGTACTCGAGCCGCTCGCGCGCGCCGCTCGCCAGCCGCACGCCGCGCCGGAACACCGCCATCCACGTCAGGTTGGCGCCCGGTAGATACTCGCTGGCGGCCATCTGCCCCCAGCCTCGATGGTGGTCGACCCACGCGCGCGCCACGCCCCGGTCGCGACACGGCAGCGCCGCGCCGCCGATCCCCAGTCCTGGCGCGCCGGTGCCGCGCACCCACACGGGCGGCGCGAACCGCTCGAACGCGCGATCGACGTCGGCCGGCTCGCGCAACAGCAGCGTATCGGGCACCGGCACGCCCGCGGCAGCAAGCCTGCGCTGCGTCGCGACCTTGTCGTCGGCGGCCGCGATCACGCCGGTGCGCGGCAGCGCGGTCGCCACGTCGCCGAGCGCCCCCGCATCGCGCAGCTCGGCGACCGCGCGCACCTCGACCGGATGCGTCGGCACGATCGCGCGCACGTCGTCGCGCGCGCACACGCGGGCGAGCGCGTCGGCGTAGCGGTCGCGGTCCCGCGCCGGCGGGATCAGGTAGGTCGCATCGCACAACGACAGCGGCAGGTGCCAGCGGTTCGCGTCGGTACCGATCAGCCGCAGCCGATCAGGCGCGCGGCGCAGCGACCGCGTGACGTTGGCGCCGAGTGGCCCGCCCGCACCGGTGACGAGGATCGCCGTCATCGCCCCCTCGCCGGCACGCGTCCGACCCGCGGCGCCGCGACGCCGCACCGCGGCCGGCGCCCCCCTCGAGCCGGCACGCCGACGGCGGCGCTCGCCCGCGCTGCGGCCGCGCTCGTCACGCCGAGCCACCGCCCCCGGCGCGCACGGCCAGCGGCCGGCCGAACACCTCGGCTGCGTTGTCGCCGAGGATTCGCCGGCGGGCTGGCTCGCCGACCCGCATCGCGCGCACGGCCGCCACGTAGGCGGCCGGATGCGCGAGGTTGTAATCGGAACCAAGCAAGTAACGATCCGCGCCGAGCACGTCGACCGCCCGCTCGATCACCCAGTACTCGCGCACGCCCGAAATCTCGAACCACACGTTGTCGATCCCTCGTGCGGCCTCCGCCGCGGCCGTCGCCAGCGGCGGCGTGTCGCCGCCGGCATGTGTGAGCAGCCATCGCGCGGCCGGATAACGGCTCGCCGCCTCGAGCGCAAACCGGTAGCTGGCCATGTCCTGCCACCGGCCGCAGTGGACGACGACGACCCAGCCGTGGCGCTCGGCGGCGGCGAGCGCCGGCGCGAACGCCGCGTCCGTCACGCGCGCGCGCGACAGCGACGGATGGAGCTTGATGCCGGCGACGAGGTCGGCGTGCGCTTCGACCCAGGCCAGGTCACCGGTGCCCGGCCGCACCCACGGGACGAACCACAGCGGCCCTGGATAGCCGCTGCCGACTGCCTCGAGCAGCCCGGCGAGCAGACCGCCGTTGTCGCACTCGTCGGTCGGCGACAGCACGCCGCCGTCGATCCCGACCTCGCGCAGGACGCCGAGCGTGTCGGCGAGCGTCGCCGACCGCCCGAGGAAGTCGGCGTGACGCCAGCGCCCCACGTGCATGTGGGCGTCGATCAGCACGACCTATTTGAGCCGATCGCTGAAGTCCTCGATGATCCGCTTGGTCTCACCGGGCTCCAAGTTGACGCGGATTGTCTTTTTGATCTTGAACTCGTTGTTGACGAGCGTGATCTTGTGCGCGCCCGCACGCACCTTCAGTCCGCGCTGCGGCGTCATCTTGCCGGTGTCCTTGCCATCGATGTAGATCTTGCACGGCGGCTTCGACCCGAGCAGGAGCGTCGCCCAGCCCTGCGGCCGCTCGTCCTTCGGCTCGTCCCGGTCCGGCGCGGGCTGCTGGGTCGCATCGCGCTTGGGCGGCGTCGCACCGCCGCGCGATCCGCCCCCGGCCGCATTCGGCGGCGTGTCGAGCAGGCGGTCCGACCCACGCGGCGGGCGGTCCGCCTCGCCGGCGGCGCCGCGGTCGTCCCGCCGGCCGCGCGGCCCGGTCGCGACCACCCCGTCGGCGCGCTCGAGCACGACGGCGACGACGACCTGCGCATCGCCGGTGATCGGCACCGGCTTGGACACCGTGACGTAGCCGCGCTTCTTGAAAATGACCTCGTACTTCTTGCGGGGGTCGAGCTTCGCTTCCGCCGGGGCCGGGCCGAGTGCGATGCGCCTCCCCTCGGACACGAGCGTCACCGTCGCGCCGGGTGGCTCGCTCGTGAACCGGCCGACGATGTCGATCGGATCGAGCGCGATGCGCAACACGTCGGCCTGGCCCGGCCGCGCGACCACGTCCTCGCGTTTGGCGAAGAAGCCGGGCGCCTCGATCTCGATGACGTGCGGTCCGGGCACGACGTTGCGGATCCGTCGCGGCGCCGGCCCGTAATCTTGACCATCGAACTTGATGCGCGCGCCGACTGGATCCACGATGATGTCGAACCCGGTGGCCGGGTCGGGCGCCGCGACGACCGGAGCCGGCGGCTGCACGCCCGCCGCGGCCGTGTCGGATGCGGCGGGCGCGGCCGGCGGGGACGCCGCGGCGGCGCCAGCCGGGGTCGCGCCGTCGTCGCGCCCGTGGAGGTACACCCCGAGCCCGATGCCGCCGGCGATCAATGCGACCAGCGCGGCGCCGACCGCGACGTAGAGCCCGGCGCGCGAGCGAGCCGGTGCCGCCGGCGGGATCGCGTCGGGATCGACCACCGGCGCGGGCGCCGCAGCGAGTTGTTGCGACTGCTGGAGCAGGCGCACCACCGCCGACGGCTCCTCGGCCGCCGGCGCCGCCGGCGCGGCCTCCTCGCCGCCAAAGGGCGACGGCGTCGTGTTCGACCCGTTGGCGCGCGGCGCCGGCTGCGCCGGGAGCCGCGACGACGCATCGGGGGCGGGCGCCGACTGCGCCTCCCACGCGCTCGAACTGCGCACCAGCGACGACAGATCCGGCTCCTCGGCCGGGGCGGGCGCGGTCAGCGCGCCGGCGCCCAGCAACGTCGGCGCCGCGGGTTTCCGAGGCGGGGCCGCGGCCGCCGGTGCCGCCGGAGCGCCCTCGGACGGCGTGTCATAGATCTGCGTCTCGAGTTCGTCGTCGTCCCACTCCAGGTTGGCGTCCGCCGGGCGTGCGCTTCGGCCGTTGGTCGGAGGCGGCGGCGGTTTCGCCGGCGCGGCGGCGGACATCGCGAGCGTCGCGCGGCGACCCCCGCGCGCGGCCGTCGCGGGCGGAGGCGGCGCGATCTGCCGGAACCGCTCGAGCTTGGCCGTCTCCTCCTCGATCTCCTTGGCGAACGTCCGCTTCATCCACGCGGCCAGGTCCTTGCGCGAGTAGAACTCGCCCGCCGTGTAGACGAATGCCTGCAGCTCGTCGTGCAGGTCGATCGCGTTCTGATACCGGTCGTCGACGTCCTTCGCCAACGCCTTGAGCACGATCCGCTCGAGCTCGTCCGGAATCTTCCGGTTGTACGTGCTCGGGGGCAGGATCTCGACGTTGCGCACCTTCTCGAGCGTCGAAAAGTCGCTCTCCCCGACGAACAGCCGCTCGCCGGTGAGCAGCTCGTACAGCACGATGCCACACGAAAAGATGTCGGACCGCCGGTCGATCGGCAGCCCGCGCACCTGCTCGGGCGACATGTAGCCGAACTTGCCCTTCAGGATGCCCGCCTGGGTCTTGGAGCCCTTGCCCGCCGCCTTCGCGATGCCGAAATCGATGAGCTTGACCTCGCCCTCGAACGACACGAGGATGTTCTGCGGGCTCACGTCGCGGTGCACCAGGTGCAGCTCGCGACCGCTCTGATCGCGCTTGTTGTGCGCGTAATCGAGCCCCTCGCAGACCTTCATGATGATGAAACAGGCCTGCGCGATTGGCATCGGCTCGTTCGCCTGCCGGCACCGGTCGAAGATCGCCCGCAGGTCGCGGCCGTGGACATGCTCGAGGGCGATGTAGTACGAGCCGTCCACCACACCCAGATCGAAAATCTGCGCGATGTTGGCGTGGTTGAGCTGGACCGCGATCTTGGCCTCGTCCACGAACATCGTGATGAACTCGCGGTCTTCGGCGATGTTCGGCAGAATCCGCTTGACCGCGACGAGGCGCTCGAACCCCTCCACGCCGTAGGCCTTGGCCCGGAACACTTCGGCCATGCCCCCTACGTTGATGCGCTCCAGCAAGTAGTACTTGCCGAACGGAATGGGCTTCTTCACGACGTCGCCTCGTCCAGGGGTCCCGTGCAGATAGGCGAAAAGTATAGCATCGAGGTGTACTCGTCCAGACAGCATTTGCGGGCACGTGTACTCCGCTCACCTACACGGCGACCGGCCGGCTCAACGCCCGCCCCCTCGAAACCCGCGGCCTACCGCTCTTCGATCCAGACGCGGTTCATCCGGTCCCCGCCGCGGATCGCGTCGACGACCTCGATACCTTCGACGACCTGGCCGAACACCGTGTGTTTGCCGTCGAGGTGCGGCTGCGGCGCGTGGCAGATGAAGAACTGCGACCCGCCCGTGTTGGGTCCGCGGTGCGCCATCGACAACGACCCGCGCAGGTGCTTTTTGCCGTTGCCGGTTTCGCAGGGGATGGTGTAGCCCGGGCCGCCCGTGCCGTTTCCGACTGGACACCCACCCTGGATCATGAAGTTGGCGATCACGCGGTGGAACGTGAGGCCGTCGTAGAACGGGCGGCGCACCGGCTTGCCCGTCTTGGGGTCCGTCCACTCCTTTTCGCCGGTCACGAGCCCGACGAAGTTGGCGACGGTGCCGGGCGCCTCCGCCTCGAACAGCTCGGCGACGATCTCACCCCGGTCGGTCTCGAAATGCACGAATTTGGCCATGTCATGTCTCCCTGCGTCGGTGGTTCAGTCGGCGGCGAGCGCCTGGGCCGGCTCCATCCGGGCCGCGCGGCGCGCCGGCAGATAGCCGCCGAGGATACAAAACAACACCGCGAACACCACACCGCCGGCGACGATCGCGGGCCCGAACGAGAAGTAGGTCTCGGGCTTGAACGGAAACTCCGGCAGCCAGCGCTTCGACGCCATGTCGATCGCCCAGCCGGCGGCCACCGCCAGCCCGACGCCGACGCCCCCGCCGATGAGCCCGATCACGCTGGCCTCGCCGAGGATGAGCAGCCGCACGTCCGCCTGCGTCGCCCCGAGCGCGCGCAACAGCCCGATCTCTCGCCGGCGCTCGCTCACCTGCATGAAGAACGTATGCGCGATGTTGATCGCGGAGATCAGTACGATGATGAACGAGATGAGCACGAACAGCGCGGTGACGATGAAGATGGCGGTGGCGAAACGCTCGCCTTGCGAGTCCTCCAACTCGAGGCCGAGGTCGCTGCGCAACCACGCCGAGAACCGCGCGATATCCTCTTTGTCGCGCACCTTGACCACGATCGACGAGTACTGCGCGGCCGCGTCGTCCCCCTCGTATTCGCGATTCCACCGCTTGATGTAGTCGATTGGAATCGTCGCGCCGATCGGCATCGCCTTGTTCGTCTCGCCGATGACGTACGCGCCCACCCGCCGCGGCGGCGCCTTGACCGCCTTCGACCCGCTCACGTACGACTCGCCGAGGACGATGTCGAAGCCCATCGCGCGGTAGCCGCGCAGCGCGATGAACGCGGTGATGCCGCCGGTCGGTATCCGGGGCAGGCCGTGCGACGCGGCGAACGAGTTGTTGAAGATCTCGATGAACGCCGGCGACACCAGCACCGGCACGCGGTGGTGGCACTTGCGGTCGCGTAGATCGCAGTAGTGGTGCGCGCTGTCCTCGCAGTAGTAGTCGTCGACCCGCAGGCACGGGTCGAGCGCCTCGCCCGGTTCCGGGCGCCGGCCGAGCGGATGACACAGCCGGTCAGAGCCACATGCGAACCCGCGGCGGGGACACACGTACCGGTCGCGCACGGCACACGCGTCGGCCTGCGCGAGGTAGTCGTCCGTCTCCCAATCGCGAAACAGGTCCGCGAACGACTCGCCCGCGACGAAACTGGTTTCGATCCCGTCGCAGAAGCCGCCGAGTTCGAGCGGGATGTGCTGCCCTTCGAACTTGCCCTCGCCGCGCGCGGGAAACGACAGCCGCATACGAGGGATCGCGTACTCGACCTCGGGCCGCGCGCGAATCCGCTCGACCACGGAATCGTCGAGGCGAGCGCCGAGTTCGATGCCGACGTTGACCTTCGGCGCCACGACCTCGAGCCGGTCGATCGGAAACAGATCCTCGCCGAGGATCACGGCGCGCACGCCGCCGGACAACCCCAGGAAGAACACGAACGCCGCGATTCCGACGACGATGCCGAACGCCGACAGCGCGAACTCGCCGCGGTTGCGCACCGCGTTGCGCAACACCATGGCAACCAGCTTGCGAAACGGCATCAGGCGGCCCCCTCGCGAGGGCCGCCGTCTTTGGCGACCGTGCTGTCGTCGCCCTCGACGATGCGGCCGTCCAGGATGCGGATGACGCGGCCGGCGACGCGCGACACCCGCTCCTCGTGCGTCACGATCAACAACGTCGTGCCGTCCTTCGCGTTGAGTTCGCGAAAGAACTCGATCACGTCGTGGCCGGTCTTGGAGTCGAGGTTGCCGGTCGGCTCGTCGCAAAGCAGCAACTCCGGCTCGTTGAACAGCGCGCGCGCGATCGCGACGCGCTGCTTCTGTCCGCCCGACAGCTCCGATGGGCGCCGGCCGGCGAGGTCGGCCATGTCGACGCGTTCGAGCGCCTGCAGCGCGCGCCGATTCGCGTCGGCGGGCGGCTCGCGGCCGAACACCGCAGGCAGCGCGACGTTGTCGGCGACCGACAGGTGGTCCAGCAAGTTGAAGTGCTGGAATACGAACCCGATCTGACGGTTGCGGATCCGCGCGAGTTGCCGCTCGCCGGCCGCGCGGTAGTCGTGGCCGAGGACGCGGACGCGGCCGCCGTCGGCGTGGTCGAGGGCGCCGATGATGTTCAGCAGGGTCGATTTGCCCGACCCGGACCGGCCCACCAGCGCCACGAACTCGCCGCGCGCGACCTGAAAGTCGATGTCGTGCAGCACCGGCGTGCGGGCGGCGCCGGTCCCATACGACTTGCACACGGCCGACAGATCGATCGCGAGGTCGGACACGACCGCGGACCCTACCACGCGACGCGGCCGGTTTCCGAGCCGGCGGCCGCCGAGTCGCCCGCGCCGCCGGCGGACCGGTTCCGGGCCGGCACGGCGATTTTTTTCGCAACCCGGCGCCGCCGCGCCCGATACCGGGAGCAAGCCAACCCGTCTTCAACAGGAGAGGACCATGTCAACACCCAACGTGACGTTATCCACAAACACCAAGGTCGTCGTGAGCGAGGTGCGCGAGCGCAAGACCGAAGCTCCGGAGCCCCAGCGCAGCTTTGGCCAGGTGCTGGCCGAGGGCGCCAACGTCGTGCTCGAGGGCGTCCAGACCGCCGCCAGCATCGTCGGCGGGCCGCTGATGTCCGGTGCCGTGCAGGCCGCCGGCGAAGGCATCGCCTACGCCCTCGGGGGCCAGGCGGGGGCCGGCGGCGCGACCGGCGGGACCGACGCCGGCACGTTCGACCAGGTCCGGGCGTTGCAAGAGCAGGCGCAGGCCTTCAACTTGGAGTATCTTGCGATCCAGCAGGAGGTCCAGCAGGAGAACCGGCGGTTCACCGCGCTGTCCAACGTCGCCAAGTCCATGCACGACACGAACAAGGCCGTCCTTCAGAACGTGCGGTCGTAGCCACGCGAGCTCGCCATGAAGATCGATCGACCCGGCGGTCCCAAGCCGCCCGCCACCGACCAACCCGGAGGCGTCGAGGGCCCGAACGCGGCCAAGCAGCCGAAAGAGGCGTTCGCCGACAAGCTGCAACCCGGGAAGCCCGACGCTCCGGGCGGACCGGGCGGACCGGGCGGACCGGGCGGACCGGGAGGACCGGGCGGACCGGACCCGGTCGCGGCAATCGCCGCCGATCTTCAGGCGGGCCGCATCACCCCGCAGCAGGCGGTCGACCGCGTCGTCGCCGCAGCCGCCGACGCCGTGATCCCGGCGGGCTCCCCCGAAGCGGTGCGCAACCGCATTCGCGAGCAGATCGCGCAGGCCCTCGCCGACGATCCGTATCTCGCCAGTCGCCTGCGGCGCATCGGCGTGCCGGTCGGCGACGAGGAGACATGATCGGCCGCGCGCTCGGCGCCATCTGCCTGTCACTCGCGCTCCTTTCACCGGGTGGGGCGGCCGCCGACGTCGCCCCACCCGGACCGTCTCCCCGGACGACCGTCGTCGTCTTCGTCGTCGCGGACGACTTGCCGGGGCCGTCTCGCGCGACCACCCAGCTCGCGGTGGAACGCGCGCTCGAGCGCAATCCCCGGCTCGTCGTGGAGGACAAGGACATCCGCCTCGCGCAACGGAGCGGCGCGTACGACGCGGACGCCGCCCAGGAAGCTCGCGGCCTGCTCGCGACCGGCGAAGCGCTCCTCGCCAAGGGACGCGCGGCGGATGCGCTCGTGAGGCTGGACGCCGCGGCGCACGGCCTCGAAGCGGCATTGCCGTTCGTCCCCAAGCGCGAGCTGGCGCGCGCGCAGTACCTGGTCGGCGCCGCCCACGCGGCCCTCGGCCACGCCGACGAGGCGCGCCGCACGTTCGTCCGCCTGCTCACCTGGCGCCCGCGCTTTGCGCTCGACCCGCGCGTCGCACCGGGCCACACCGTCGTGCTGTTCGACGCCGCGCGGCGCGCGGTCGCGAGCCTGCCGCGCGGCCGCGTGCGCGTGCGCGCGAACATCGCCTATGCGCAGGCCTATGTCGACGGCGTATTCGTCGGCTTCACGCCCACGTCGAAGGCCGGTTTGCCCGCGGGCGACCACTACGTCACCGTGCGCGCCGAAGGCTACGTGCGGCAGGTCGCGAAGGTGACAGTGCGCCCCGACCGCAGCGCGTTCGCGCGCGTCGAGTTGACGCGATCTCCGGGCCGGGATGCCGTCGACCGCGCCGTCGCCGCGATCGCCCCTCGCCTCGGCGCCGCGGCCCTCGCCGAGCCGCTCGCGCGCCTGCGCGAGCGGCTCGATGTCGACCACGCGGTGTTCGTCGCCGTCGACGGCGCGAGCTACACGGCGTTCGTCTACGACCTGGCCAGCGGCTCGCGCCTCGCGCGCGCCGAGGCCCGCATCGGCGACGACGAGGATCCACAGCGAGCGTTCTTGGCCCTGGCGGACGCGCTGTACACCGAGGCATTCCGCGTCGCGGCCGCCCCGGCGGCGGTGCCGGCGGCGCCCGCGGCCGGCCGCCGCCGGCCGTTCTACCGGCGGTGGTGGTTCTGGACCGGAGTCGGCGTCGCCGCCGCCGTGGCCGCCGCGCCGTTCCTGCTGCCCGAGCGCAGGGCCGCGCCGTCGTGCCCGCGCGATCACGTGTGCGGCGAAGTGGTGTTTCGCGTCGGCTTTTGACCGGGACGAGTGCCGTCGCGCGCCGGCCGCCGTCACCACACCTGCTCGCCGAGGAACATGTAGCCCCGATCCGAGCCGGGCGGACCGACGAATCGCGCGGGGTGCGTCACGCCGCTCGGGATGCGCAGGATCGTGTGCGGGCGGCTCATGATGTGGCCGTCGCGGTCGTAGAACGCCGCGATCACGACGACGATCGTCTCGCGCTCGCCCTCGTTCGTGAAGTTGGCCGCGACGACGGCGCGCCCCTCGTCGCGATAGCCGTGCGTGTCATGCATGCGCACGGTGTCCGCCGGAAACCGCGCGATCCGAGCGTCGACGACGCGGATGTCGGCACCGGTGGCCGCCGGCACCTCGCCGTCGTGGTGGACGAGGGCGAAGGTGCGAAAGTCGCGCGCCGGAATGCGCAGGGCGTCGCGGTTGAGCGCACCGATGCGGTCGCCGTGGGCATCGACCAGGTCTCCCTCGAGCGTGACGTCCAGGTCCACGGACAGCGGATTGTCCACGTCCACCAGGACGTAGGTCCCGCGCGACTCGAACCGGCCCGAGCCGATCCGACCGTGGCGCACCACCGCGCCGTCCGCGTGCACGTCGATCGCCCAGCCGCCGAGTTCGGTCGGGTCGAATCGCGGCGGCTCACCGCACGCCGCGGCCCACAGCGCCAGCGCGAGTCCGGCGCCCAGGCGTGACCTGACCTGCGGCCGCTTGCGTTGCACGCGTCAGTTGTAGCGCGGACGCGCCGCGCGCCCAAGTCACCCGCGTCAACCGCGGTACCGCTCGATGGTGTCCCGCGCCGCAGGCGACAGAAACACGCCGGAGGTGTCGAGTTGGCTGAGCGACCGCGCCAGCGCCGCGACGCGCTCCGCGGTGGTCGCGCGGCGATCGATGATCACGCGGTACTCGCCCTTGACCTTGCACAGGCCCCCGTGGCCGATCGACGTCGACAGCGGCTCGTAGCGCACGGAGACCGCGAGCTTTTGCGCGGCACCTTCGAGCTCTTCGAGAATGGGCTCCAACTTCATAGATCGACAAACTACTCGATGGGCCGCGGCGGCTCCAGATTCATTTGCCGCCGAGCCGCCGCAGAAGTACGCGGAACGACGCCCCGCCCGCCTCCGACCGGCCCACCGAGATCGTCCCGCCGTGGTGGTCGAGGATGTTCTTGACGATCGAAAGGCCGAGTCCGGTGCCCGCACCGTCGTACTTGGTCGTAAAGAACGGCTCGAAGATCTTGTCGCGATGCTGCTCCTCGATGCCCGGCCCATCGTCGTCGATCTGTACGCCCACCCAGTCGTCCCCCTCTCGGATGGTGCGAACCCATACGGTGCCGCCGCGCGGCGCGGCATGCACCGCGTTGGTCACGAGGTTGATGATCACCTGCTCGATCTGGCCCGGCACCGCCAACACGACGCCGGCGTCCGGCGACACGTCCTTGATCAGCCGCACGTCGGCCTTGCCGAACAGGTGCTCGCAAAACGACAGCGACTGCTCGACGACGGTGTACAAGCTCACGCGCTTGACCTCGGAGCCGGTCGGCTTCGCGTAGTGAACGAGATCCTGCGCAAAGTCGAGGATCCGCTGCGCACCAGCCCGAATCCGCCGCAACTTCTCGACGTCGCCCTCGTCCAGCGACGTCGGCGCTCCGCCGCGGGCCGACTCCGCCTTCTTTAGCAAGTAGTCCGCGTAGACCGTGATCGACGTGAGCGGATTGTTCAACTCGTGCACGACGCCGGCCGCCAGCTGGCCGAGCGTCGCAAGCTTCTCGGCCTGGATGACCTGGCGCTGCAGCTCGCGCACGCGCGTCTGATCCTGACCGACCGCCACGACGGCCTCGACGTGACCGGCCCGCGAGATCGCCGCCACGCTCCACAGCGTGCGCACGCGCTGGCCGGATCGCGTCTCGAGTTCCACGTCGAGCGCTCCGATCGGCTCGCCGCGCAGCGCGTCGGCAATCGACTTGGTCAGCGCCCCGCGAGCCGACCGCGGCAGCCAGTCGCGCAGATCCGTGCCCAAGATGTCGGCGCGCTCGGCACCGATCAGCTCGCACAGCGCCTGGTTGCACACGTTGATGCGCCAGCGGCGGTCGACGCCGAGAATGAGCGCGTTCGCGTGCTCGATCAACTTTGCCTGATAGTCGCGCAGCAGATTCGTCTCCCGATGCAAGCGCTCGGTCCGCAACGCGACCGCCAGATGGTTGGCTATCGGCACGACCAGCGGCTCGTCGTCGGCCGCGAGGTCCACGCCGAGCGGGTAGCCGACGTCCAGCGCGCCGTACAGCTCGCCCGAGGCGACCAGCGGCACCGTGAACCCGGCGGCCAGCCCCTGAAACGGCGAGTCCCACCGCGGCGACACGCGCAGGTGCGCGCTCTCGGCGACCGCGGTTTTCACCCGCGATTTTTCGATCGCGGACGGCCGCACGGAGATCGGGTCCCGCTGCAGCCCCTCGCGCGCAACGCCGTTGCGGACCGTCACGGCCGCCGGGTCCGAGCGCCGCACGTCCACGACGCGCACGCACAACGCCCGCCCCGGGAACAGCTCCTCGAGTACATCGAGAAACCGGTCGACGATCTGCCCCTGCGTCATCTCGAGGTGGACGTCGCGCCCCAGCCGAAGCACCGCGTCGAGCAGCTCGCCCGAACTCGGCGACGGCAGTGTGCGCGCGGCCTCAGTCATCCCCGCCCTCCGCGCCCGGGGCCTTCACGGCGCGCAATCGGTCGAAGCTCGCCGCCGAGCTGGCCGCCTTGTCCAGGTCGAGAATGCGGTCGCCGCCGACGTACTCCTTCGTCTCGTACCGGGTAATCCGTCCGATCTTCTTGACGATCTCCGCCATCCGCTCCGCCTCGGCGCGAATCGTCGCGATGTGCCGCGCGTGCCGCGCGTCCGCATCGCTCTGGCGCTGGATCAGCTCGAGGTAGCCCAAAATCGACGTGAGCGGTTGGTTGAGTTCGTGCGCCGCGGCACCGGCGAGTTCGGCGATGAGCCCCTGCTTCTCGGTTTCGATCAAGCGCTGCTGCGCCTGCATCAGGCGCTTCTCCATGCGGATGCGATCGCGAAGATCGCTGAAGATACCGACGGTGGCCACCTCCTTGTCGCCCTCGTAGATCACGGATGCGGTCATGCTCACCGGCACGAGTTCGCCGGACTTGGCGACCAGTTCGCGCCGCGTCGGCTCCAGCTTGCCAACACCGCCGTATTCCGGCGACCGCAGCATCCGCATGACCTGGTGGGCTACGCCGTCCGGGTACAGCGCCGTGACGCGCGCCTTGCCAATCATCTCCTCGGCGGAATAGCCCATGATGCGCTCGGCGCCGCTGTTGAACAATATGATGTTGCCCTTGATGTCGGCGGCGACGATCGCGTCGACGGTCGAATCGATGAGGCGCTCGAGGAAATCCTTGGTCTTGCGCAGTTCATACTCGAGCAATCGCTCCGCGCTCACATCGCGAAACTGCAGGATGACCGCGTCGGCCGCGCTGAGCACCGTAGACGTCGCCGCCGACACCGTGACGCTGCGCCCCGACGTCGTGAGCAGATCGATGTCGAACGCTTCGACGTTGGTCCCGCGCAGCACGCTATCGATTACCTCGCGCAAGTGTGCTCGCTGATCGTCGGCGACCATGAGTTGCAACTCGGTGCCGAGCAGGCCGTCGCGGGCGAACCCGGTGATCGCCTCGGCGCTGCGGTTGACGTACTCGATGCGGCCCTGGCCGTCGAGCACGACGACGCCGTCCGATGACGACTCGAAGTACTCGCGCACCGTGTCGATCGCGCGAAGGCGGCGCTCGTGCTCGTACCGGGCGCGCGAGATGCGGTGGGTCTGCTCGCGCAGATTTGCCAGGATTCGGCCGTCGGCCAGATGCGCCGCGACGTCACCGGCGAACAGTCGGCCGGCCGCCACCGCGCGCGGGGTCAGCGGCTCCTGCCGCGGCTTCTCGCGGCGAAACAGCACGACGCCGAGCATGCGCCCGCCCCACATCGCCGGGAACACCGCACAGGCGCCGACGCGATGCTCGGAGAGGACGTCGCGAACGGCGCGGGTCACATCCGACGTCGCAGTGTCGTCGATGAGCGCGTGCTCGCGCGTGCGCATCGCGTGGACGAGTTCCGGGTAGCGTTCCACCTCGACGCGAAACTTGGTGAGCGTCGGATCGTCGGTCGCGGCGATCACGAAGCCGTGCGTCGACCCCTCGATGTGCGCGATCAACGCTGCACGGTCGTAGTCCAACACCGCCGCCATCTCGACGAGCGCCGCGCGCAACCCCTCGGGCGCGTCGCCGGCGCGCTCCATCGCGTCGTGGACGTGCCGCAGCGCCCGCTCACAGCGGACGGCTTCGCGCAGCGCCGCTCGATCGGCCGCGCCGCGAAGCAGCCGCCGCAGCCGATTGCCGAACACCGCGGCCGAGTACGGCGTGAGGACGACGTCGTCGGCGCCGGCGGCGATCGCCTCGGCGGCAGCGTCGGCCGGCGCGGACGGCGCGACGGCCAACACCGGTACGGCCGCGAGATCGGCGCGCGCGCGCACCTCGTCGCAGCACGTCGCCGCGTCGGGGCCGGCCAGCACGATCGCGTCCGGCGGCTCCTCCTCGGGCGGCGGCACCACGGCGCGCACGTCCACGGGCGGGAACCCGCACGCGGCAACGACGTCTGCCGTCTGTGCGCGGGCGGTCGCGTCCGCCGCGATGACGACGATGCGCGGGCGCACCACGCCGGCAGCATACCACGCGGATTCGGGGCGTTACCGGCTGTTCCGATCGCGCGCGGCGCGGTAGCGCATCGCGTCAAACGCGGCGACGGCGGCCGCGAAGACCTCCTTGAGCGGCGCACCGGCGCGATGGGCGGCGGCGCGACATACCTCATACTCCGGCGCGGCGTTGACGACGGCGTCGCCGGCGCGCGCGACCTTGACCGGAATCCGGCCGAACCGCGTGTCGACCTCGACGACCTCGCGATCCGCCACGCGGCGGTCCACTCGGTGGAACCGCACGCCAATCGTGGTCGTCTCGCGCCACATCGCCTCGACCACACGGTCGACCGCGTCCGGCGGCGCGAGCGCCGACAGCAACAGCGCCGGCCGGCCCTTCTTCATCGTGATCGGCGTCCACCAGACGTCCACCGCGCCGGCAGCGAACATCGCCTCCACCGCGTGCTCGCACAGCTCCGGGTTCATGTCGTCGACGTTCGCCTCGACGCACACGACCTCGTCGCCGCGCGCGGCCTCGCGCGGCCGGCCGACCACCGCGCGCAGCACGTTCGGCCGATCCGGCAGATCGGCGTCGCCGGCGCCGTAGCCGACGGCGACGACCGTCCTCGGCGGCGGCGCGCCCCAGGTTTGCACGACCGCGGCCAGGATCGCGGCGCCAGTCGGCGTGCACAGCTCACGCGCGACGCCGCCGTCGACGACCGCCGCGCGCGCCTCGCGCACGATCTCGAGGGTCGCCGGCGCCGGCACCGGAAGAAGGCCGTGCGCGCAGCGGACCGTGCCGCTGCCGAGCGCGACCGGCCCCGCCGTGACCGACAGCGGCGCCAGCCACGCCAGCGCCGCCGCGGCGCCGACGATGTCCACGATGGAGTCGATCGCCCCGACCTCGTGGAACGCGACGGCGTCGACGGTCGTGCCGTGCAGTTTGGCCTCGGCCCGAGCGACGCGATCGAAGATGTCGAGCGCGAGCTCCTCGACGCGCGGAGGCAACGCTCCGGCGATCCGGCGGCGTATGTCCGCGTAGTGAACGTGCGCGTGGTCGCCGTGCGCGCCGTCGCCGTGCGCGCCG
>RFGE01000015.1 GCA_003696105.1 Deltaproteobacteria bacterium
GCGGGGCGCGGACGGGATCGCGACGCGCCGGTCGCCGCGCCCCGCCAGGGAGCGGCCGGCTCGCCGGCGACACCGGGTGCGCCCGCCCCGCCATGGGGGCCGGCGCCCGCACCCGTCGCCGGCGCCGCACGCGGCGAGTTCGGGCACCGGGTTGAAATCCCTGCGATCGACGGATTGGTGCGCGGCTTGCTCAACCGTGGGCAGGAGGCGTTATCCATGCAGTACTTCTACGCCGACGGCACTCCGTTCCCCCTCGGGCGCCCGTTTCTGGCCGCGGTGCGCCGCGTCGTGGACACCTGCGTCGAGCTACTCGACGACCGCTGGGTCGACGCCCACTGGGACGACGCGACCACCGCGCCGCTGCTCGCCACGCTCGAACGCCTGCGTCCGCTCACCGACCTGCCCGAGGTCGACGAATCGCTGCACTTCGCGGTCGACGGCCGCACCGGCCACTTGCGCATCGTCGAACGGACCTACTTCGGGCTCGAGTTCACGTCGGAGGTCGCCGCGACCGCGGACACCGTGTTCGCCGGCCCGTTCCGCGTGCGCGAGGTGTCGGAGGATGCCCGGCCGATCGCGTGGACGCCGCGCGGCCCGTTCGGGCTGGGGCGCCGCGCGCGGCCGATCGGCGCGCTGTGGGTCGTCGGCGTCGACGTGAGCCCCGGTCGCGCGACGCTGTCGCTCGCCACGCGTCCCGGCCGCGCGCCGACTCAGTTCCTCGTGCGCCAGGGCCGCGACGGCGGGACGTTCGCACGCGAGCCCGACGGCACGTCGCGCGCGCTCGCGGCCCGCGACGCGGAGGTCGTCGCCGGCGTGTGGACCCGCATCGCGCGCGGCATGGCAAACCGCGCGCGGCGCGTCCCGAGCGCGCTGGTCGAAGCTCGGATCGACGGAACGATCGTCCGATCGATCGGCAACCCCGCGCCGCTGGTCGCGCGGCTGATCGCCGCCATCGCGCCGCTGTACGCGGAAACCCTGTATCGGTCCGGCCGCGACGACGTCCTGATGTTGAACGACGCCGCGGGGACGCGGCACGTCCTCGCCGTCGCCGATCTTCGCGGCCTCGTCGCGCGCCTGCCGGGGCGTGCCCGCGACGCGTTCGTCCCGCTCGGGCTCGCGCCGCCGGCGCCCGACAGCGCCGTGCGACCGCTGCCGCTGCCGCCGGCCGACGCGCGCCTGTGCGGCTGACCGCACGAGCCGCCCGGGCCGCCGCCGATCCGGACGAGTTCACCGCGCGCCGGCCGCCAACCGCGACACGCGGGCGTCAGCGGCGCGCGACACGCGGGCGTCAGTCGGCGCGCGACACGCGGGCGTCAGTCGGCGCGTGACACGAGGAATACGCCGAGACACATTTCGTCGGTCGACCCGTCGCCCCAGTACACGTCCTGCGGCGGCCGGGGCTGACCGTCGACGACCACCTGATTCTCCGGCGAATTGTCCCAGTGGCATTCGAGGTACAGCTGGTCGCCCGGGTTGAATCGCGCGGGCGTCCGCAGCCCGTAGCCGTCCTGCCAGTCGAAATCCCAGTCGTCGATCTGGATGAGGCAGTCCTCGCCGCCGTCGGCGCGCCGGATCGTCGAGATCCCGCGCGTGCCGAGATTGTGCATATGCAACCCGGCGCTGTAAATGAGCAGCGGATCGCCGTTGGTTAGCCACGTGAGGTCGAACTGCCACGAGTGCACCACGTCCTTTTCGCCCGCCGGAATGTGCATGCTCGTGCCGGACAACCACTGCGGATTGGCCCACGGCTGGGTCCACACCTCCCGGTCGACCGCGTCCTCGAGCTTGAACTGCACCGATGTGATGTCGGGCTGCGGCGCCTCGTACAGCGTGTTGTAGTGGACCTGCAACACGATGAGCGATCCCGGCTCGATCGGCATCCCGGTGCCCGGCGGCATGTCGAAGCCCTGGCCGCCCGGCGCCCAGCCGCCGATCCACGTCTGGGCCGGACCGCCCGGGCCGCCGAAACACTGGTAGCCCGGCTGCGGGTCCTCGGCATCGAGATCGTAGTAGGCCTGCGCCTGTTCGGGTGTCGCGTAATACGCGATCACGTGATGGACGGTGCCGAGGTGGCCGGGGACCGCCTTGAAGCCGGCGACGTACTTGGTCGTGGTGAACTCCGCCGGCCACTCGATGACGAAGCACCGGTAGTCGTCGGTGTAGTCTCGCGCCGTGCGCGCGGTGTACGCCTCGGGCATCGACAGCGTGAGGTCGACCCGCGACAGGCGCGTATCTTCGACCGGAATCGGGTCGCCCGGTTTCGACGGATCCCCCTCCGGCGTTCCCTGGTCGACCCACGTCGCGAACAGCGCCTTCTCGTGGTCGGTGAGCGAAAAGTCGCCGACGTAGTCGTTGCAGTCGTGGTTCGCCTTCCACGGCGGCATGCGATCGGCCTCGATCTCGAGCAAGGACACGCCCGCGCGATCGCGCACGGCCTCGTAGCCCTCGAGGCCGAACGGCGCGA
Organism: Deltaproteobacteria bacterium; assembly: GCA_003696105.1. Classification (NCBI taxonomy): domain Bacteria; kingdom Pseudomonadati; phylum Myxococcota; class Myxococcia; species Deltaproteobacteria bacterium. Next base: position 2,465 of record RFGE01000015.1, read on the forward strand.
CGCCGCCGTCGACGTGACAGCGCACGCACTTGGCGTCGACGATCGGCTTGATGTCCTGGTAGTAGGTCACGTCGCCGGAGACGCCCGCGTCGGGACCGCCGCCGGTGCCGTCACCGTCGCTCGCGCCGCACGCGCTGGCGACCGCGACGACGAACGAGAGGGCCGTGCAGGATCGGAACATGTGTGTCACTCCTTTGCCGAATCGATGGTGAACAAGCGGTGGACGAGATCCGCGGTCTCGGGGTCGGCGCCGGTGTCTTCGGCCAGCAGATGGCGGATGGCCAGCCCCCACAACGTGGCGAGCGTGAGGTCGACGTCGGGATCGTCGGCGCGACGGCCCATCCCGGCGGCGAGCAGCGAGCGCACCTCGGCGACGTGACGCAGCAGCAGGTCGCGCAAGCCGCGGTCGCGCCGGGCGCGCAGCGCGAGCGACAGCAGCAGCCGCGTGCGCTCCCGGTCGGCGACGAGCGCGGCGACGAACGCGGCGGCGCGCTCGCGTTCGGGCGCGGCGGCCCCCGGCCACCCGTCGCCGCGGAAAAAATCGGATAGTTCCCGCGCGATCGACTCGACTCCGCGGCGCGCCACCGCGACGACCAGGTCCTGCTTGCGCGGGAAGTAGTAGGTGAGGTGCCCCTGGCTCACGCCCGCGGCGCGCGCCACCCGCGGCTGCGACAACGCCTCGGCGCCGTCGCTGCGCAGCAGCGCCACGGCGGCGTCGAGGATGCGGTCGCGGACGGCGGCGGACGTTCGCACGGGGCGCGGCACGGGCTTGGTAGTTTCACCTGACTCTGGCCCCGCGGTCCACGACAAAGTCAGGGGGCGTTTGCCCCCAACTTTTGCGAGTGGCCGGTCGACCTGCCGAAATGGATGGCAGTCGAACTTTCCTGACGCCGGCTGTCTCCATCGACTTTTACCGCAATTACAACCGGTTACGAATGGCACCGTGCTTGCTCCCTGTCGCCGCGAGCGGAACGTTCCCACCCTGGCGCTTTTCCAACCTCTCAACCAACCCGACAGGAAACGACCATGAAAGCCTCGAACTGGACACACTGGATCGCGCTCGGCGCGCTCGTCGCCGGCGGCTGCGCCGGCGCGGAGATGGAGGACGAAGGCGGCCGCGGAGGCTTCCAAGAAGGCGTCTACCGCTACGTGCTCGGCCACAACGACGACCTCGGCGTGCCGATCTTCGGCGGCGCACACGAGGTCGTCATCCCGACCGAACGCGGCAAGGAGGAGGCGATCGACGCCGCCAACAAGGCGTCGCGCCTGCACAAGTCGCTCAAGGGCGACTACGAAACGTACGACCCGAACATCACCGACGGCGAGACCGACTTCAACGTGTTCGCCTCCAGTTGGTGGAGCCAGGCCGGCAACGGCATCGCCAATCAGTGGTACGACGACGAGCCGGGACCGACGCAGAAGTACGACCTGCTCGTCTACCCGGGACAGGAGCAGCAAGTGCCGGAGGTCGAGCACTGGTACATGTCCGACCTGCGCAAGCCGGCCAGCGAACGCGGAGACAAGCACAAGCACGAAGCGATCACCGTGCCCGGTCCCGCCACCAAGTGGGAACTGCAGAACCACGGCCTGTATCAGACCTACGCGCACCCGGATAGCTGGTGGGGACACTGCAACGGCTGGGCGTCGTATGCGACGACCGAACCCGACGGGTTTCCCAAGCGCGACGTGACGGTCAAGCTGGTCGACGGCAAGGTCACCGAGTGCACCGGACCGCTCGCCGGCGCCGACGGCTGCGTCACCTTCCGCATGGGCGACATCGAGGCCCTGATGACCGAGCTGTACTTCAGCGACCAGGCGACGTTCTCCGGCCGGCGCTGCAACAAGGATCCGGACGAGATCGAGCGCGACGAGTACGGCCGCCCGGTCGACGTAGAGTGCCGCGACCTGAACGCGGGCTCGCTGCACATCGCCGTCACCGGCCTGCTCGGTCGCGGCGCGGACTACCTGTTCCCCGTCGAGGGCGGGCTGTCCCGGCCGGCGTTCGTCATCGACCACAACTGGGACTGGGAAGTGTGGAACTTCCCGCTCGTGAAGTTCAAGATCGACCAGCAGGAGGAGATTTCGAAGGAGAAGGCCAACGAGCTGATCGGAGCCAACGGGTCGCGCTACGAGTTCAACGCCGCGGCGACTCGGTTCGTGCGTGTGAAGATGCGCTACTGGATGGTGTCCGACGGCGTGAGCAGCTACAAGATGCGGCTGCGCGCCGACCAGCGCAACGTCGCGCCGCACGAGGTCGAACTGAACTACGTGCTCGAACTCGACGACAGCGGCAAGATCCTCGGCGGCGAGTGGATCAAGAACCCCGAGACCACGTGGGGCGAGGACAACAAGAAGCTGCACCCCGACTTCATGTGGATGGCGGTCAACCACAAGGGCTGGGGTGAGCAGGCCGACGACACCGGCGGCAACGACGACAACCCGTACATCTCGTACACGATCGTCAAGCAGATCCTGCGGTGCGCCAACGACGCGGCCACGTGCGCGCCGGCCGGCGGCGACACGCCACCGCCGCCGCCCGCCGGCCCGACCTGCGAGGGCCACTGCGGCGGCCAGAATGCGGCCGACAATTGCTGGTGCGACGACGCCTGCAGCCAGTACGGCGACTGCTGCCCCGACTACGAGGCCGTGTGCACCGCGGGCGGCGGTGACGACACGCCGACGCCGGCGCCGGCGCCCTCGTGCGAGGGGCACTGCGGCAGCAGCAGCGCCGTGCCCGGCAGCAGCCCGGCGTGCTACTGCGACAGCGCGTGCGAGGGCTACGGCGACTGCTGCAGCGACTATCCGACCGTCTGCACGAGCAACGGCTGATCCTCCCTACCTCGGGCGCACGCAGGCGCGCCCGACGACCTCCCCGGCCGCCGCGCGCGCTGCCCTCACGGCGCGCGCGGCGGCTTGCTTTCGTTTCGGCACACGAGGGGCCGCACCGGTTTCGGCGGGCCGGCGACGGCGCACCGTCACCGGTCCAACGGAGGAACCCAGCCGCCGAGCGCGCGCTCGAGCGCCATCGCGACCGCGATCGTGACGTGGTCGCGCCCGTGCCCGCCGACGACCTGCACGCCGAGTGGAACGCCGTGCCGATCGAGGCCGCACGGCACCTGCGTCGACGGCAACTCCAACACGTTGAACAACCCCGTGTAGCCCGCGTCGACAACGTGTAGCAGCGGCTCGTTGTGGCGCGGTGCGGGGCGCGGGAACGACGGGAACACCAGCACGCCCCGATCGCCCAGCAGACGGTCGAGCCGCGCCCGCAAGGCGCGGCCGAGCGCGGCCGCGCGGCTGGCGCGCCGCCGCGCCAGCCGCGGCAACGGCTCGATGAGCGCCAGGCCGATCGCCGGCAGCGTGTGAGGCGAGCGACCGACGGCCCAACGCAGCAGCTCCCGCGCGGGCCTCACCGCTGGGCCGCCGCCGCCGAGGTGCTCCGCGAACGCGACGTCGGTCGCCTCGCCCAACAGGGCCGACCACACCTCGAAGCCGCGATGAAACGCCGGATCGTCCAGCGCGCGCACCTCGCAGCCGAGCGCTGCCAGGGCGGCGACCGCGCGCTGCTTGGCGGCGAGCAGGTCCGCGGTGGCGCCCACGGCAGAGTCGTAGACGACCAGGCGACTCACGTCGACCCGGTCGACATCGCCGAGTGGCGCGGCGAGCCCCTCGGGATAACTGGCATGCCGCCGGGCGAGTAGGTGCATGAGCAACGGAATGTCCTCGGCGCGGCGCGCGAGCGGGCCGAGTGTGAGGAAGCGGCGCGCCCGCGGGTCGGCCATCGGGTAGTGGCCGGTCACCGGGACGCGCCCGCCGGTGGGCTTGTGGCCGAACACGCCGTTGAAGAAGGCGGGAATACGAATCGAACCGCCGATGTCGGCACCGAGGCCGAACGGCACGCCGCCGGCACCGACGATCGCGCCCTCACCGCCGGAGCTGCCGCCGCAGGTTCGCGACGGATCGTAGGGGTTGCACGTCCGGCCGTAGACGCGGTTGTTGGACTCCATCCACATGCACAGTTCGGACACGTTGGTCACGCCGACCACGATCGCACCCGCTTCCCGTAGCCAGCGCACGGCCGGAGCGTCCGCCGCCGCCCGCACGCCGCGCCGCGCGACGAGGCCCGAGGTATGTGGCATCCCCGCACACGCGATCGCCTCCTTTACGGTGCACGGCACGCCGAGCAGCGGCGGCACGTCCCCACCGGCGCGCAGCCGGGCGTCGGCGGCGTCGGCCTCCCGGCGCGCGTCGGCGAACCGCTCTGCGACGACCGCGTTGAGCCGGGCGTTGACCTGCTCGATGCGCGCAATGTGTGCATCGACCACCTCGCGCGCGCTCACCTCGCGGCGGCGAACGAGCGCGGCGAGCTCGACCGCCGACTTGCGCAACAGGGGCTGCACCCACAGGAGGGTAGCAAGAGCCACGAGCGACCGGAGCGCCGCCGTGCAGCGGACGCGCGTGCCCTCGCCGTGCAGCCGGCGCGCCGCCGTGCCCGTCCGCGTCATGCCCCAGCGACGCGGCGCGCATCCGCCACGGGATCGAGGTCCAGCGCGCGATAACTGGCCGCTTCGAGCACGGCCGGCGCGTCGATGACATCGTCGCCGGCCAGGTCCGCGATCGTGCGCGCGACCTTGATGACCCGGTCGATGCCGCGTCCCGTGAGCCCCAGGCGGGTCCGGTGCAGCTTGGCCAACGCCGCCTCGGCCCGCGCGGTCAGCGGGCACGTCGCCCGCATCGCGCGCGGCCCCATGTCCGCGTTGGTCGCGACGCCGAACGCCGCCAGCCGGCGGGCCTGGCGCGCGCGCGCGGCGACCACCCGGGCGCGGATGGCTGCCGACGACTCGCCCGGCTCGGCCGAGCGCATGTCCGACAGTGCCACGTTCGGGACGTGCACCTGCAGGTCGATCCGATCGAGCAGCGGCCCGCTGAGCCGATCGCGATAGCGTTCGATCGCGCCGAACGTGCACGTGCAGGCGCGATCGGGGGAACCGTGCCATCCGCACGGACACGGGTTGGCGGACGCGACCAGCATGACCGAAGCCGGCAGCGTGACGGTGCCGCGCACGCGCGCGATCGTCACCTGCCGATCCTCCAGCGGCTGGCGCAGCGCCTCGATCGCGACCCGCGAAAACTCGGGCAGCTCGTCGAGAAACAGCACGCCGTTGTGCGCGAGGGACAGCTCGCCCGGGCGCGGCGGACTGCCGCCGCCGAGCAGCGCGGCCGTGCTCACGGTGTGGTGCGGTGCGCGAAATGGCCGCGCGCGGATCAGCCCGTCGCGCGCAAGCCCGAGCGCCGAGTAGACCTTGGTCGTATCGACCGCCTCGCCGTCCGACAGCGGCGGCAGCACGGTGGGGATCCGGCGAGCCAGCATCGTCTTGCCGACGCCGGGCGGACCGACGAACAGCAAGTTGTGACCGCCGGCGACGGCAACCTCGACCGCAGCCCGCGCCAGCGCCTGGCCGCGAACGTCCGCCATGTCGCCGGCGTCGCCCTCGGGAGGTGCGGGTGTGGCCGGCGGTGCGGGCTCCGGCCGCGGAAGGGGCGCCTCGCCGAGCAGCGCCCGGCGGATCTCGCCGATGTGTGCCGCCGCGTAGACGTCGATGCCGGCCACCGCCTGCGCCTCCGCCGCCGACGCCGCCGGCACCAACACGCCGCGCATCCCGCGCTGCCGCGCGAGCAGCGCCGCAGCGAGCACGCCGCGGACCGGCCGCAGCGAGCCGTCGAGACCGAGTTCGCCGACGACGAGCAAGCCATCGACCGGCGCGGGCGTGCCCTGGCGATCGCCGATCAACACGCCGATCGCGATGGGCAGGTCGAACGCGGCGCCCTCCTTGCGGCGGTCGGCGGGGGCGAGGTTGACCGTCACGCGCTTGTTCGGCAGATCGTGCCCGGCCGCCTTGAGCGCCGCGCGAATGCGCACCGCCCCCTCGCGCACGGATGCGTTGGGCAAGCCGACCACCTCGTAGCGCGGCAGGCCGCCGTCGACGCTGACCTCGACCGCGACGCGAAACGCATCGACCCCGAGAAGCGAGCACGATTCGATCGTCCCGAGCATGCCGGCGACCATGGCAAGCGGCGTGCCGAGACCGGAACGTGCCGGAATTACCTTCCGGAGTGTCCGGTGCGATGTCCGGGTGTCCGGCGTGGTACCGTCCACTGGATGGTCCGCTCGCCGGTCTGGCTCCTGGCCGCCGCCGTCGCCATCGCCGCGTGCCGCAATCCTCCGCCCGACGCATCTTCCGGCAGCTCGCCGCATGCGCCGGCCGCGCAGCCCTCGGCGACAGCGGGTGCGCGCGAACACGCCGCCGGCAACCGCGCGTCGCCCGCGGCCGGCGGGTCGGCCCAGCACGCCCCGCCGGCTGGGCCAAAGGCGGCCTCCACCGCGCGCGACGAGTCCGCAGACCCGGATGACCCCGGCGACCCGGGCGGGGCGTCCGAGCGGTCCGGGGCTCGGACCGACGGCGCGCAGACCCGCGCGCCGGTGACGCGCGGACCGTTGTTCGGCTATCGGCCGCCGCGCCCGCGCGCCGCGCGCCCGGTCGAGATCATCTTACGGTCCACCCCGCCGGGCGCGATCGCGGCGGTCGACGGCCGCGTCGTCGGCCCGACGCCGGCGTACTGGCGCGGCGACGCCGATGGAACGCCGCACGAGTTCACGTTCGTCCTCGACGGCTACGCGCTGGCGCGCTACCGGTTCGTGCCGCGGGTGTCCGGCGTCGTCCATGCGACGCTCGAACCGGTCGCCGACGCCGACGCCGGCCCGTAGACCCCGAGCAGGCCGGCGCAGACCGCGGCTGCGCGATCGCGCGGGCGCCGCGGCGCGGTCGTTGCGGGGAGCGGCGCGGGGTCAGCGCACGGCGTACACGCGCAGCACGGGGCCGCCGCGACTGAAGCCGATGTGCTTTTCGAGTAGAGCCCAGTGGCGGTCTGACGCGCGCCACGCGATCTTTCGCTGGCCGAGCAACACGCGCCCGACGCGCTCGGCCTTCGCGGCGCCGGGGGACAGCCGATACAAATCGAGCCACTTCGGGTCGGCCTTCTTGCGCGCGACGGCGTCCGGGTTCACCGGATCGATCTCGAGTGAGAAGAACATGCCGCCGTCGGCCGCTCGTTGATACAGCAACGACTTCGGGTCGTAGTGGTGAAACGGCTGCGCCAACGCGATTGGGACCGCCCGCTCGCCGTCGCGGTGCCAGTACAGGCCGGACAGGTCGTGGGCGACGCGCAGAAACGACGCCTCGTTGGCATGCTCGCGACGGACCTGCACCTCGCGAGCGAACTCGGTGAGGTCGGCGATCGGGTCCTTGCGGACGAACAAACGCTGGACGACGTCGTAACGCGCGGCGACGTCGGGAGAACGCTGATCCTCGACGCGATCCCACGTGCCACCCTTGACTCCGACCGCGGTGAGGTAGTCGTCGAGCCAGTACTGCAGGCGGAAGTCGAGCTTTTCGATGTAGCCGGTGTCGTCTGCGACCAGCGACAACGGCTTGCCGACGCGCTTGCCCGTGTCGAGCCGGCGAACGTCCACTCTGTGCGTCACCCACACGCGCCCCTTGCGGTCGCGCTTGCGAGTTGCGTCGTACGCGACCACGACCGGCTCGCCGTCGTAGCGGCCGAGGCGCACGTCGTCGGCGGGGCCGAACCGGCGCACGATCTTGCCGGTCGACACGTCGACGAGCACCGCGGCCTTGCCGGCGCCGTCCTCGGACGCCCCCACTCGGTAGGTGACGAACACGCGGTCCGCGCCGGCGGTAAACGCGAGGTCCGACGGCGCCGTGGTGACCTTCGCCAGGTCGATCGATGCGATCGAGGCGAACCCCTGCGCGATGTCCAGCACCTCGAGCTGGCACAGCGCCGCGGAGTCGCTGTGGACGTATGCCAGGCGGCTGCCGGCGCCGTCGAACGCGATCGGATCGTCGACGAACCCGCTCGGCGGCTTCACCGTGTGGACGAGCCGGACGCCGACGGTTGCGCCGGGTTTCGGTTTGGCCGCCGGCGCGGCCGCCGCCGGCGAGCTCCAGACCCCTGCAACCATCGCCGCCGCCGCTACCAGCCGCTCCCTGTGTCGCCGTGTCATCGCCGTGTGCATCCCGCGTTTCGCGCCGGGGGTCAAGACCGCCGCACGATCGGCGACCGCCGGCGGCGCTCGGTTGGACGCGGCGCGGCCGCCGCCATTCATCGGGTCGAGGGCCCGGCGCGCACGCGCGCGCCCGGCGCCGTCGCCCCCTCGGCGCGGACTCACGCGCACAACCGCGCGTAGCACACCGCGATCTCGGCCGCGAGCCGGGCGTTGGCGCGGGCGAGCGCCCGGTTGGCCGCCACGCTCGCGCCGCCGGTCACGCGCGCCAGCTCGGCCAACAACAGCGGCGTGAGCGCCTTGCCGCGCACGCCGCGCGCGGCGGCGGCCTCGAGCGCCGCGTCCACCGCGGCCCGCACGACGCCATCGTCGAGCGCCGCGTCCTCCGGGATCGGGTTGGCGACGAGCACGCCGCCCTGGCCCAGTTCGTCGAACCGCACGCGGAGGATCCGCGCGATCGCCGCCGGATCGTCGGCGCGGTGGTCGAGCGGCACACCGGACGACCGCGTGTAGAACGCGGGGAGTTCGTCGGTCCGGTAGCCGACCACGAGCACGCCCAGCGACTCGAGCGCCTCGGCCGTGCGCGGGATATCCAGGATCGCCTTGGGGCCGGCGCTCACGACCGCGATCGGCGTCGCGGCGAGCGTCGCGAGGTCGCTCGACACGTCGCCTGCGTCGCCGCGGTGGACGCCGCCGATGCCGCCGGTCGCGAACAGCCGAATGCCGGCGCGCGCCGCCAACACCGCCGTCGCGCTCACCGTGGTCGCCGCGGTGCCGCCGCGGGCGATCACCGCGGCGAGGTCCGCGGCGCCGGCCTTGGCGACGTCCGCGCCGCCCCGCGCGATCCGCTCGAGCTGCGCGTCGTCGAGGCCGACGCACACGGCGCCGTCGATCACCGCGACCGTCGCCGGCACGGCGCCGGCTGCCCGCACGTCCGCCTCGAGCGCGCGACCGACCTCGAGGTTGTCGGGGTAGGGCAACCCGTGGGCGACCAGCGTCGACTCGAGAGCCACGCGCGTCACGGCGCGGCCCCCGCGTCGAGCGGCGGCAGCTCCAGCGGCGGCAGCGCGTCCGGCTTGGCCTGGAACTCCTCGAGCAGCCGCTTGCCGCCGGGCGATTCGGGGACGACGTAGATCTCCTGCGTCGGCAACTCGACGTCCCACTGGTAGAACGTCGGCGGATTGCCGTCGAGCGTCCACTGCACCCGGACGATTCCGCGGCAGGTCTCGCGAATCTCCGAGTCCCACCGCCCCGCGCGACCGCCGTGCTTGCGCACGACGAACTGCTCGAACGTCTCGTCGCGGCCGTCGACCCGATACGCGCGCACGAGTTCCTTCGCCTTGCGGTGATCGCTGGCGGCGAACCGGCCCTCGAGCCAGAGGATCGACGCGGCGCACAGGATGATGCCGGCGCCGACGGTCAGGGTGGTCTTGTTCATCGACTCGCTTGGATTCCGGCGTCGCACGGATCGTCGCGCGCAGGCGCGAGTTCCGGGGCGCGCTCGCCGTCGTCGCGCACTTCGTCGAGGCCCGCGCGCAGCCCGCGCTTGACCTTGTCGAGGGCCGGGCCGCCGACCTCGCGGACCCCCTCCACCAGCTCGCGCGTCTCGTCCGCCGCCCAGATGTTGCGGACGTGCCCGAAAAACGTCCGCTTCCCGAGCGGCACGGTCGCACCGCAGTACACCAAAGCCGCGAGGCAGACGAAGGTGACCAGCGAGCGAATCACGCCCATCGCGGCCGGTATAACGCGATTCGGAACGGCGCGCGAGTTTTCGCGGTGTCGCGCGCCGGACCGACCGATCACCGCAGCTCGAACTCCTTGCAAAACGAGGCGAACCGCGCGCCGCCGGCCCCGAGCGGCCAGCGGCTCTGGTCCTCGTTCGGCCAGCCGTGTGCGCACGCGCCGGACGGCTCACAGTGCGCGCAGTCCCGGCACGCCGACCGAAGCGCGAACGCTTCGGCCTCCCGGCGCAGCTCGTCGGTGAGCGGGAACCGCATCGTCAGCGCTCGCAATCGGGCCGCCGGACGGCGACCGGGGGGAATCGGCGCATCGGTTCAGTCGCTGTCGCTCGCGCGCTTGAGAATGAGGAACTCGACGCGGCGGTTCTTGGCCCACGCCTGCTCGTTGTGCCGCGGGTCGACCGGTTGGCGCTCGCCGTAGCCCTGCGCGCGCAGTCGGCTCGGATCGACGCCGCCTTTGACCAGATAATCCATCACCGCCTGCGCGCGGCGCTGGGACAGGTCGAGGTTGTAGGCATCGGAGCCGCGTTCGTCGGTGTGGCCCTGGATCTCGACGAGCAGGATGTCCGGGTTGCCCTGGAGCGTCGCGATGATCGCGTCCAGGATCGGATAGGACTTCGGCTTGATGACCGCCTTGTTGTACTCGAAGTAGATCTTGTCGAGGATCTCGATGTTGGTGTCGGTGACGATCACGCGGCCGCGGTCCGGGCAGCCGTCCTCGTCGTCGACGCCGTTGTAGGTCTCCGGCTCGTTCGGGCAGGCGTCATCGACGTCGAGGATGCGGTCCTTGTCGTTGTCGGGATCGGGGCAGCCGTCCTCGTCCTCGAAGTCGTCCTTGTCCTCCGGATCGTCCGGGCACAGGTCATCGACGTCGAGGATGCCGTCCTGGTCGTTGTCGGGGTCGGGGCAGCCGTCCTCGTCCTCGAACCCGTCTTTGTCCTCGGGGTCGTCCGGACACTGATCGACGTCGTCGAGGATGCCGTCGCCGTCGCGGTCGAGCGCGTTGTCCTCCGGGCAGCCATCCTCGTCCTCGAACCCGTCTTTGTCCTCGGGCTCGTTCGGACACTGGTCGTCCTCGTCGAGGATGCCGTCGCGGTCGTTGTCGGGCTCGGGGCAGCCGTCCTCGTCCTCGAAGTCGTCGTAGTCCTCGGGATCGTCCGGGCACTGGTCGACGTCGTCCTTGATGCCGTCGCCGTCGCGGTCGCCGATGTTGGGCTCGAAGATGATGCCGAGAAACGCCCGCAAATTTGGCTTGGCATCGGTCACGTCGAGTACGCCGACGCCCGCGCCCAGTTCGAGGAACGAGTTGCGCGCGAGGTACACCTTGGCGCCGACGATCGCCTCGGCCGGAAACAGCCCCTCGCCCGCCAGCGGGATGGCGCTATAGGCCTCCGCGAGCACGTCGAACTTCTGCTTGGCGATGGCATAGCTGATGCCGGCGCCGACCGGGATGGTCGCGCCGTTTTCGATGCGGCCGCCGGTGGCGATGTCCGTGCCGCCCGGATCGGTAAACGACGTGTCCGCGAACGTGTGGGTCTCGGTCGGGACTCGGATGCCGGCGTTGAGCCCCACGCGCAAGGTGCCGGCGCGGTTTTCCTTGTCGAGCACGACCATCGCCTGCGGCGTGACCGCGCCGTCGCCCAGCCACGGGTTGCCGGGAACGCCCGCGCTGTCGTCGTCGCGGCTCGGGCTGGGCAGGTAGAGCGAGCCGACGAGCGCGAGCCCGACGCGCGGCCCCTTGGACGTGTTGAGGAAGCGAATCTTGGCGTGGATGCCGGGATCGCCGAGCCCCTGCGAGGTGAATGAGAAGTTCTCGTCGTCGTTCGGTCCCGGCATGCCGGTGTAATCCGGGCCGCGGTCGCCGGCCACGAGGGTGAACGGCAACGACAGGCCCAGTTCCAGCTCCAGCGGGCCGGCCTTGAGGCCGAACGCGCCGAGCAGGGTCGGCACGATCACGTTGCTGACCTCGAACGATGCCCCGTTGGGGCCGTCGAACTGCACGAGGCCGCGCCGCCACGTCGTCACCAGCCCGAACGACACGTCCTTGTGGCCCAGCACCTGCGACGCGTTGAGCGTGATGTAGCCGCGCGTGTCCATCGCCGGGTGGAACGCATTGAGGTCGATCGACGCGCCGTTTTGCGCGCGCACCCGCGGTGCCGCCAAGCCGACCGCACACACGATGATCCCGCTGACAATCGAGCGAACGCGCGGCGCGCGCGCCGCCAGCTGGCGCCTACCCAAGTACATGTGGCCTCCGGTGACCGGGAGTGGGGTGGACAACCTGCCCACCGCTTCGCTCGGGGTTACTACAGGCCCGGTCGAAGATCAACAAACGCGGGGCGTTGGCGACCGCCGGCCCGCGGTGCGTGCGCGCGCAACGGCCTGCCGCCGCGACGGCGGATGGGCGGCGAGCGCATCCCGCGGGTCGGCTCGCGAGCCGCCGGCGAACGGCGCCGGTCGCGCCGCCGCGGCAGATCTCGCGGTGCGAGCCGCCGGCGGGCGGAGCGGTCTCGTGGCGCGGCGCCGCGAACGAACGCGCGGCTCAGCCGCCGCCCAGCCGGCGCAGCGCCTCGCTGATCGCCTGGCGGACGAGTTCGTCCTGTTCGGTGGCGAGTTGCTCGTACAAATAGGCGACGGCGTCCTTGTCGCCGGTCGCGCCGAGCGCGGTCGCCGCGGCGGCGCGGATGTCCTTGGACGGGTGGTGCAACGCGGGCGCGATCGCCGCGGCGGCGCCCGCGCCCCCGACGGCGCCCAGAGACAGCAGCGCGGCGCGAAGCAGCACGAGGTCGTAGCCGGCCTCGGACGACCGCAGCGCGGCGACGAGCGCCGCGAGCGCCGAGCGGGTCGCATCCGACGGATACAGCCCGAGCGCGCGCACCGCCCGCACGCGCACGCCCGGATCGGCGGCGGCGTCCTGCGCGAGCGCGACGAGCACGTCCGTCGGCGAACCCGCGATCGCCCCGTCGAGCGCCGCGCGGTCGGGCACGTAGTCGACGCCGCCGAGCAGGTCGCGAAGCGGGTCCCCGGGAACGAGCACCGACCTCGCGACACCGCTCGCCGGCCAGGGTGCGCCGGCGGCGCCCCACGCGGCGACGGCCAGCGCGACCACGGCCGCGTACCCTGCGAAGTGAGCCGCTCGCCGGGTCATCGCGTCACCGGGCTGCGGCGGAGCACCTCGGCCTGCCCGGGGCTGACGCCGACACCGCCGAATTCGCTGAAATACATGAGGTTGGACGCATCCGTGGGGCTGTCCGCGATCGGGTCCGCGGTCCCGTCAGGCGCCACGTTGGCAAACAGCCCCGCGTAGTGGCCGATCGCGTGCGCGGCGGACCGGGCCAGGTCGGTCCAGCTGCGGTAGCACAGCGCCTCGGCTCCGATCGCGACGCCGGCGGTCGGGCGGCCGACCAACCCCGGCGCGCCGGGAATCGCGCCGGCGAGGGCGAGGATGCCGGACGGGTCGATCGACCGCACGAAGAACACGGTGGCGCCGCCCGGCTCGGTCGACGTCGACAGCAGCGCGCCGAGTTCGCGGGTGTCGAGCGCGTCGAGGTCGGGGCGCCCGCGGAGATCGCGGTAGGTGACCGCGCCGACCGACACGCCGGCGGGCGCGAGGATCGCGTCGATCGCGTCGACGAAGTCCGCGAAAGACGGCGACACGGACGCGGTGGCGGCCGACAGCGTGCCGCCGTCGAATGCGGCGGCGCACGGGTGCCCGGCCAGGTCGAGAAACACCATGTGCAGGTCGATCGTGGCCGCGCCGGTGTCCGGTCCGAGGGCGTAGACGACGTCGACCCGCGGCGTCTCGCCGGCGAGTTCGCCGGGGGCGCGCAGCGCGGTGACGGTGAACTCGTAGGCGCCGACCGCCACGTCGATGTCCGGCGCGTTCGGGATGAGCAGGGTCGACTCGTGGCGCGCCGGCGCGTAGCGAATTCGCCCGGGGTTCGGCCAGTCGACCAGCACGGTGCCGTCCGGCGCGACCGCCCGTGTCACGCCGACCGTCACCTGCGGGTTCTCGGCGCGTACGACGACGGCGACCGACGCGGCGTGACTCGGCACGGCCACGCGCACGCGGCCGCCGTTTTCCGCCAGCGGCACGGGCGCGGAAAACCGCGCTCGCGCGGGAAGACAGGTGGCAAACAAGGGCGCCGCGCCCGGCAGCAGCCTCGGCACGTCGGCGCACACGCGGTCCGGCCCGCAGTCGGAGTCGCCGGCGCACAGGTCGGCGCACGTCCCGATGGCGCACACGCCGGTCTGACAGTCGGCGTCGGCGGCGCACGGCGCGCCGGGCACCCGCCCGGGCGCCACCGGCTGGCACGTCGCGGCGAGCCGCCCGTCGCCGTCGACGTCGGCGTCGTCCGGGCGGCAGGTCTGGTGCACGCCACAGTCGAGTTCGCGCACACAGGCGTCGCCGACGGACGATTCGACCATCTCGCATACACCGTCGTCGGTACACCGATAGCCATCGCCGCACTCGACGTGCGACCGACACCGCGGCGTGCACACCCCGGCAAAGCACTGGGCGGACGCCGCGCAGTCCGACGGATCGGCGCACGGCTGCCCGATCCCGGCGGGGCCGGGGTTCGAACACGCGGCCGTTGCAGCCAGCGCGACCGCGAGCCAGGAACCGAGCCGTTGCATGTCGTCCGTGGGCGCGAGCGCGCCGTATCGCGCTCAATATACGCTACACTGCCGCCCTCGACACGGAGGACATGATGCGAGCCACATTGCCGGGATGGATGATCGCGATCGCCGCGCTGGCGACGTTCGCAAGCGCGCCGGCGCGCGCTCAGTCGGAGGACGACCTCGGCGACGCCGATCCGGACGCGGTCGGCGCAGCCGACGACGCCGGCCGACTCGACGAGGGGCCGGCGGCGCGGTTCGGCCTCGGGGTCCGCGCGCGCTACGTGTTCTTTCCGAAGGGGCTGCTCGAGTTGTTCGTCGACTCCGCGTCCTCCGGCGTGAGCCGGACCGGGTTCGGCGTCGAGTTCGTGCGCCGCAAGGCCAACTTCGACCTCGTCGTCGGCCTCGAGTACGACAACGTGTCGCCCGAAGACGGCCTGTGGCTCGAAAAGGGCGATACGCCGGGCGTTCCGGGCGAAAATCCCGACTTCGTCGAGTTCGACGGCCTCGCGACGCTCGGCCTGGACGTGGCGTTCGTGTGGCACCACCCCCTCGCCTCGCGCGTGTCGCTGCGGTACGGCGCCGGTATCGGCGTCGCCGCGGTGCTCGGCGACGTCATCCAGACGGACACGCGCTGCACGGTGCAGGGGGATATCAACTCCTGCTCGCCGGATCCCAACGGCGAGCAGGTCAACGAAAAGAGCGAGGACGTGCCGCCGGCCGTACCCATCGTCAACCTCCTGCTCGGCGCGCGCATCGACGTCGCGCCGCAACTGTCGCTCAACATCGAGACCGGCTTCCGCGACGTGTTCTACGCCGGTCTCGGCACCACGTACATGTTCTGACCCGATCGCGCCGCGTGCGCCCGCTGCCGGCCGTCAGCCGCGCCGCGTGCGCACGTCGCCGACGCGGAGCGTCACCCGCTGTTGGTCGAAGTACTCGGCGAGCGGGATGCTGTACTTGCGCGACGCGCCGGTGATCGCTTTCCACTCGGCCGGCGTGATCTGCCCGTGCGCGTCCAGGTGCGCCACGAGCTTGCGCTCGAGGTCGCGGATCGCGTCGGCCGCGACGTACAGGTCCATCTTGACGCGCACGACATCGCCGGCGCGGACGAGTTCGTCGATCGCGGCTTTGACGGCGCGCGGATCGCCCGCGATCTCCTTGGGGCGCGGCGGCGTGACGCCCCACTGGCGAAATCGCTCGCGCAGGTCGCGCGCCAGCGGGGACAATCCGCCAGCCGCCGCGCGCCCGCGCCGCGCGGCCTTGACCGTGTCGCCGGCCGCCTCCACCGCACCGCGCCGCACCAGCGCTGCGATGACCTCGTCGAACACGCGCTGCGGCAGCGATCGGGGCAAGCGCGCGCGCAGTTCCTCGCGCGGCAGCTCACCGCGCTCGTCGACGAGTGCGCGCGCCCGCGCCTCGACGCGCGCGAACGGCTCGGCGTGGCACAGCAGGTCGCCAGCGCGGACCACGTCGCCGGCCGCGACGAGTTCGTCGACCGCGGCGGCGATTCGCTCGGCCGACAGGCCGAGGCGGCCGACCAAGTCGCCCGTGGCGATGCCCGCGACATCGGCGCTCCGGATTTCCAGCGCGATCCGGTCGCTGCCCTCGGCGGCCGCGATCGCTCGCAGGGCCTCGCGGGCGCGGTCGGACGACCGCCGCACCTTGGGCGCGTGGACGCGCAATACCTCGCCGCCGCCGATCGTCGTGCCGTAGTGCTCTTGGATCTCGAAGCCGCGGGCGATGAACCGGTCCCCGGGCAGTGCCGTCAGCGGCGTGGTCGCGTCGACGCGAATCTGCACGAGCCCCTCGGCCCCGGGCTCGAGGCGGTCGGCGTCGACGAGGACGACGGTGGCGAGGACCTGCGTGGTGCCGTGATGCAACAGCACGCGACTGCGCCGGCCGAGGGGAGCGCGCGAGGTGGTCAGGTAGCGGAACCGCGCGTCGATCAAGTGCGACGGTTCGATCGTACCCGGGTGCACGAGCCAGTCGCCGCGCACCAGCTGCTCCCGCGCCACCCCCGACAGGTTGACGGCACAACGAACTCCGGCTGCGGCCTGGCTGACCTTCTCTCCGTGCACCTGCAAGCCACGCACCTTGCCGCTGACGGCGCGCGGATGTGCGATCACCGCATCGCCGGCGCGCACCGTGCCGGACAAAACCGTTCCGGTAGCAACGGTTCCAAATCCGCGTATCGTGAACACGCGATCCAGCGGCAGTCGGAACACACCGTCGGCCGAGCGGGCCGGCAGCGCCTCGGCCGCACGCGCCAGTTCGCCGCGCAGCGCGTCGAGTCCGGCACCGGTACGCGCCGACACCGGCACGATCGGCGCGTTCGACAGGAAGCTGCCGGCGAGCCCGCTGCGCACCTCCTCGGTCACGAGCGCGAGCCACTCGTCGTCGACCAGGTCGCACTTGGTGAGCGCGACGACGCCGCGGCGCACGCCGAGCAGTTCGCAGATGTCGAGGTGCTCGCGCGTCTGCGGCATGATGCCCTCGTCCGCCGCGATCGCGAGCACCACGAGATCGATGCCGCCGGCGCCGGCGACCATCGACTTGATGAACCGCTCGTGACCCGGCACGTCGACGAAACCGAACCGGCGGCCGTCGAGGTCGAGGTGCGCAAATCCCAGTTCCGTGGTGATCCCGCGCTCCTTTTCGACTTTGAGTCGATCCGTGTCGATGCCGGTGAGCGCCCGCACGAGCGCGGTCTTGCCGTGGTCGATGTGGCCGGCGGTGCCGAGGACGATGCGTTGGGTGTGCACGACGGCCGGGATTATGGCGGATCTGCGCCGCGGCCGCGCGGCGACGCCACAATGGCGCACGCCGTCACCGCCACCGCAACGACGTTCGCGCCTCGAGCCGATCGCCGGCGACCGCGAGCTGCCAGTCGATGCGGTCGATGTAGCGCGCCAGCACGCGAGCGACCGGCCCCGGCAGCCAGTCCTCGGCCAGCGCGCGGACGCGGATGCGGGCGCGCGCGAGGGGCGGCGACTCGGTCGGACCGGCCGCGCGCACCAGCGCCCGCGCGGCCGGCTCGTCTGCGGCGACGCCGAACGCCGCGGCGTCCGCGCCGGTTTCGTACGCGAACGCGACCCGCGGCCCGAGCGACCACAGCCGCACGGGCCGACCGCCGGCCGACACGTCGCGCGCGCGGCCGGCGGCGCGCGCCAGGCGAGCGCGCACCGCGGCGGCGTCCGCGTCGTCGACGGTGATCGCCGCCGCGTACGCCGCCGCCCCGCGCCGCCCGCGCCTCACGACGACGGCCGCGTTGCGCGCGCCCTCGACGATCGCCGCCCAGTCGGGCGCCCCCGCGCGCAGCGCGTCGAGCGCGGCGCCAGCCAGCTGCGGCCAGCCGAACAGGCCGGCGACGATCGCGCCGGCGCCGCCACACGCGACCGCGGCGCGCTGCACCCCGCCGAGCCCGTCGCGCAAAAGCGGCGGCCGCGGCACCCCGCGCAGCGCGCCGATCCCGCCGAGATAGACCGCCGCCGTCACCGCGCGGTCGGGCGCGTCGGTCCAGGCGAACAGTTCGTCGTCGTCCACGAGCAGGGCCGCCGCCAGCGCCATCCCGTCGCGCAGCCCCCACACGGTGCGCGCGTCGACGCCGTCGCCGGTGACATCGATCGCAAACGCGACATCGGCCAGCGGGCTCGTGTCGACGACGGCGTCGAGTTCCGCGCACCGCGCCAGCTCCGCGTCGGCGGCGCGCCGCAACGCGCGGCGGTCGCCTGGCGCATAGACCGCCGCCGCGCGCAGCGCCGCGTGGCGGCCGACCGCCTTCAGCAGCGCCATCAGCGGCCGCGGCCGCAGCCACACGGTCACCGCCCCGCGGGTCGCTCCCGCGCCGCGCTCCCGCGCCGCGGCCAGGAGCGAGGTGCCTGGCGCGCGCTCGATCGCGGCCAGCAGCTTGCGACTGTCGCGCGGCCACACGATCGGCACGCCAGCAAACGTGCCGACCACGTCCACGACGACGAGCCCTGGCTTCGGCAGCGCGCGCACCGCGACGTACGCGTCGAGCCCGGCGATCCAGCCGAGCGCGACGACGCCGCGACGGCCCAGGCGGGACACGACCCGGTCGGCGTGCCGCGGGCGCTCGCCGACCAGAGCGGCGATCTGCGGCGCGTCGGCCGCACCGACCGCGTACACACCCGGCACGGCCGCGACCACGCGGTCGACCGTCTTGCGCGCCCGCTGCCAGTCGGTGACCCGTAGCACGACGCGGCTGCGCCAGAACACCTTGCGCACCCGCCGCAGCGTCCGGTCGTCCCAGCGCCTCGCGGCCACCAGCGCGGCGTACACCGCCTGCGCGCCGTCCGGGTCGATCGCGCCGAGCGACGCGGCGATCGGTGCGTCGGCGTCGAAGCCGGCCGCACTCCATCCCGACTTGGACAGCGGGTCGAAGCCGGCGACCGCGCCGAGCGCAACCCGGGCCGCGGCCACCGCCCGCGCCCCGCCGGGGGTGCGCGCAACGGCCGCCGCCATCGCCTCGAGCCCGGCCGGCTCGAGGGTCGCCACGATCGGAGCGTCGGCGTCGAGCCAGCCGTCCAGGGCCGCCGGCCCGGCGCCGGCCCGCGCCGGCGGCCCCGGCGCGAGCGTCGCCGCGATCGCCGCCGCAGCCGCCGCAGCCGCCGCGCGCCGCACGGCCTAGCGCCCCCCGGCTTCGAGGCGCAGCAGCAGCTTGCGGGCGTCGCGAGCGCGGGCGTCATCCGGCGACATGTCCAGGAACGCGCGGAACGCGCGGATGGCGGTACCGCGGTCGCCGGCCGTCCGCGCCGCCGTCGCCAGGTAGTAATGGGCGTCGGCCAACCACGCGGCCTCGGAGCCTTCGGCCAGGCGGGTCGCCTTCGCCAGCGCCGCCACCGCGTCGCGCGGCTTGTCGAGATCGACGTAGGCCTTGCCCATGCGGTAGTACGCGTACGCGAAGTCCGGGCGGCCGCCGACGGCCCGTTTGTATGCGTCGACCGCGTCGCGCGCCCGGCCCATCTCGTACAGGCTCTCGCCGCGGTAGAAGTGGAGGTCGGGATCGTCGGGCGCGATGGCGAGCGCCGCGTTCGCCTCGTCCAGCGCCTCCTGGTATTGCCGGCGCGACACGTGGATGCGCACGCGGCCGACGCGCGGTGCGAGGTACTTGCCGTCGAGGCCCATCGCGCGCTCGTAGGCGCGCAGCGCGTCCGCGAGCAGCCCCTGCTTCTCCATGGCGCGGCCGAGCGCCTCGTAGTACTGCGCCTGCGGGTCGATCAGCGTGGCATCGCGGAACTCACTTTGCGCCTCCGCGTACTTGCCCTGCGCGTACAGGCCCTCGCCGCGCAGGTAGTGGCCGGCCGCATCCCGCTCGTTCTCGGCCAGGATGGACTCGCCGAGGGATACCGCCTTGTCGATGCGGCCGGTCCGCGCGTAGAACCGGCCGGCGCGGCCGCGCGCGTTGAGGCTGGCCCCCGGCCGAGCGACGAGCGCGTCATAGATCTCGGCGGCCTTGTCGTCCATCCCCGCGCGCTCGTACAGGGTCGCCAGACGCACGCCGACGTCCTCGCGCGTGTTGTCGGCCTCCCACGCCTTTTCGAGAATGGCGAGCGCCTCGTCGAATTTCTCCTGCGCGCCGAGTGCCATGCCGAGCTGCAGCTGCGCCTCCACGTCGGCCGGGCGCAGGTCCAGCGCCTTGCGGAACCATTGCTCGGCCCGCGCCGCATCTCCCGTGTTGAGGTACGCGACGCCCAACGCCACGGCAAGGGCAGCGTCGGTCTCGGCAGCCGCCTCGACCGGCCGCAACACCGCGAGCGCTTCCTGGCCGCGCCCCTTGGCGACGAGCAACTTCGACAGCTCGACCGTGGGCGCGATCTCTCCGGGCGGCGCGATGGCGACGGCCGCGCGCAGGACCTCCTCGGCCGCGCCTTCCTCGGCATCCGGGAATGCCGCCAGAATCTTGCCGTAGACGTACTGCGCCCGCCAATTCTTCGGGTTGCGCTTGAGCGCCGACTCGATGCTGTCGAACGCCGCGTCCCAGTCGCGCAGCGCCAGCGATGCCTCTGCGTACGCAACCATCGCGTCGATGTTGTCCGGCCGCGCGGACAGCGCCGCCTTCAGCCGCTCGCGGGCGACCTCGTAACGCCCCTGCGCAAGCGCGGCCTTGCCCTCGCCGATCACGGCGGTGACGTTGTCCGGATCGAGTTCGAGCGCCTTGGTGTAGCGGCCGACCGCCTCGTCGACGCGGCCAGCTCGCAGCGCCTCGTCGCCGGCGAGCGCCCAGGCGCGAGCGACGGCGCGCGGGTCGGCTTTGGCGATGTTCGGGTCGTTGAGGATCTCCAGATAGCGCGCCTCGCGGGCGTCGAACCGGTCGACCTCCACCAACTGGGCGAGTCCCACCCGCGCGCCGATGTGAGCGGGATCGATCTCCGTGACCGCCAACAGCGCGTCGCGCGCCGCGTCGGTGTTGCCGAGTTCGATGTGCGCCAGTCCCAGCCCGTACAGCGCGGGGACCCGCTTGGGGATCTTGCGCAGCGCGTGGTCGAACGCGTCGGCCGCCTTTGCGAAGTCGCCCGCCTGCGCATAGGCCCACCCGAGGTACAGCGGCAAGTTGGGATCGCGCCGGTCGCGCTCGGCGGCAGCCGACAATTTGGCGATGGCCTCGGTGGGGTTGCGCTCGGTGAGCGCGCGCAACCCGGCGGCCGCATCGACCTCCGGCCCGCGAGCGGCGGCCTCCGAGATCTTCCGGAACACGGCCTCGCCCTCGGCGACTAGCTTCGCGGCGTCCGTCCCGCGATCGATCGCGGCCGCGAAGTAGGCCTGGGCGGCGAGGCCGAGGGCGGCGGGGTGTTTCGGATCGGTCTTCAGCGCCCGCTGCGCGGCCGCAGCCGCATCGAGCCAGCGATCCTCGGCCAGCGCCCGGCGCGCCGTCGCGATCGACCGCGCGATGTCGGCGGCGCGCGCCTGCTCGGCCGCATGGCGCTGATACAAGTAGAAGCCGCCCGCTCCCAGGACCGCGACCACGGCCGCCGCGGCGACCGCCAGCTTGCGCGCGCGCGACATCGGGCGCTTGCGCACGGGAGCGGCCTCGCCGAGCGCCGCTTCGTCGACGCGGGCGACGACATCGCTGCGCCTCGGCGCACGGGCGGGATCCATCGCGAGGTCGAGTTCGTCGGTACTCGCGGGAGGGGCGGACGCGAGCGACTCGGACAGCGACAGGCGCGGCGCGGCGGGAACGTCGTCGGCCGGGGCCGTCGGCGTCGAGAAGGTGACGACACCGCCGCCGGGCGGTGGAGGCGCGGCGGCCGGCGCGTCGAGTCCGATGTCGTCCAGCGACGGCGCGGCCGGCGCGCTCGGCGGCGCGTCCA
>RFGE01000016.1 GCA_003696105.1 Deltaproteobacteria bacterium
CGCCGCCCCCTCACCCGCCGCCGCCCGCCGGCGTCGCCGCACATGGCCGCCTCACCCGCCGCCCGCCGGCGTCGCCGCGCCGTCCCCCGGCCCGCCGCCGCCCGCGACCGCGCCCGGCGCCGCCGCGGCGGCGTCGTCGAGCACCACCTCGCCCGTGGCGACGCCGCCCTCGACGTGCTCGACGACCCGCGGCGACAGCCCGTGCAACAGCGCCAACATCCGCCGGTTGTCGGCCAGCACCTCGAACCGCAACCGCCGAATCCCCCGCTCGCGCGCCGCCTCGAACAGGCGCCGCAGCAGCGCCGTCCCCAGGCCGCGCCGCTGGTATGCGTCGATCACCGTGACCGCGACGTCCGCCGCGTCCGGCGCGTCGGCGAACCGCACGAACCGCGCGACCCCGATCCCGTGTTCGCGGCCGTCGGGTCCGTCGACGAGCGCGCCGATCGCGACGTGATCCCACCCGTCGGGCCGCGTGAGGTACTCGACCTCCGCTGGCGTGAGCGACTCGCGCGCCGCGAGAAACCGGCTGTAGCGCGAATCCGGCGACAGCTGCGCGAACCCCTCGAGCAACAGCGGCGCGTCCTCCGGCCGGCCCATGCGCAGGCGCACGCGAGTACCGTCGGTCAGCTCGATCGTCTCGCTGTAGTCGGCGCCGAACCGAAGCGCGCCGGCGGAAGTCATTCGTCGACCATAGCGCACCACGGTGCCGGCGCAGAGAACGGCGCCTACCGCCGTTTGATCGCTCGCTCGATCTCGCGGCGGTCCTCCGCCTCGCGCTTGGCCTCGCGCTTTTCGTACAGGCGCTTGCCGACGCCGAGGCCGAGTTCGACCTTGATCTTGCCGTCTTTGAGGTACATCGCCAGCGGCACGAGCGCGTAGCCACGCTGGGCGGTCTTCACGGCGAGCCTGCGGATCTCGTGCTTGTGGAGCAGCAGTTTGCGATCGCGCGTCGGGTCGTGGTTGAACTGGTTCGCCCACGGATATTCGTTGATCCGCGCCCCCACCAGATACGCCTCGCCGCCGCGGATCACCGCGTACGCGTCGGTGAGCGACGCCATCGACTCGCGCAGGGACTTGACCTCCGAACCGACGAGCGAGATGCCGGCTTCGTACGTCTCCTCGATGGCGTAGTCGTGGCGCGCCTTCTTGTTGCGGACGAGGACCTTGTGGCCGTCCGCGTGGTCCGCGGCCGCGTTGCGTTGTCGGCGCTTGGCCATTCGGGCCGCAGCGTACGGTCAGTTCTCGGCGCGGGCAAGGCACGCGACGACGACGCCTTCCGCGCCCGCCGCAACGAGCGCGCGGGCGGCGGCGCGCGCCGTGGCGCCGGTCGTCACCACGTCGTCGACGAGCAACACGCGGCGCCCCGCGATCCGCCGCCGGTGACGGTCGGGCACGGCGAAGGCTCGGTCGACGTTGCCCGCCCGCTCACCGGCCGACAGTCCGGCCTGCGGGGCGGTCGCGCGCACGCGGCGCAGCGCCACCGCATCGACCGGAAGCCGCGCGACCCGCGCCGCCTCGCCCGCAAGCAGGTGCGCCTGGTTGTAGCCGCGGCGCGCCTGCCGCCGCCAGTGCAGCGGAACCGGCACGGCCACGTCGATGCGCTCGCGCGCCGCGGCGAGCGCCCACGCCGGCACGTACAGCGGCGCCAGGGCGCGGGCGAGGTCCGGCCGGCCGGCGAACTTGAACCGCCGGATCGCGCGCGCCAGCTCGCCGCCGAACCGATACGGCGCCACGACGCGATCGAACGGCGGCGGCGCCAGCGTGCACCGCCGGCAGGTGACGCTCACGGCGCCCGCGAGCGGCTCGGCACAGCGCGGACACGCGGGCCCCAGCGGATACAACGACAGCTCGCATGCGGCGCACAGCGCTGCCCGGCCGGCCAGCGGCACATCGCACGCCGCGCACCGCGGCGGATACAGCACGTCGAGCAGCGAGGTGACGAGCGAGCTCACGGTGCGGGTATCGGCGGCGGCGCGCCGCGGTTGCGCGCGAATCGCGCCCGGCGGCGCGCCGCGGTCGCGCGCGAACCCAGCCGCCCGCCGCCGCGCGCTACGGCAGCGGCGTTCGCTGCTCGACGACGAACTCGACGCGGTCGTTGACCGCGCGCGCCCGCGGCACGTTGCGCGGCACGAGCGGCCGCGACGACCCGTAGCCCTTGGCGACCAGCCGGTCGCCGTCGATCCCCCAGCGCACGAGCCACGCGCGCACCGCCGCGGCGCGCGCCCGCGCCAGCGCGTCGTCCGCGGGCCCGCGCGGGTGGACGTGCACCCCGATCCGGATTCGCGCCCATTCGGGACGGGCCCGGATCAGCCGAGCGACCTGCTCGAGCACCCGCTCGCCCGCCGGCGTCAGGTCCGCCGTCGTCCCGCGGAACTGGATCGGCTCGATCAGCTCGACGCGATCCTCCCGCTCGAGGATCGCGCTGTCGCCGGCGTCCGGGCAGCCGTCGTCGTCCTCGTTGCCGTTGATCGTCTCGGGCTCGACCGCGCACTCGTCGATGACGTCGGGAATTCCGTCGCGGTCGTTGTCCGGATCGTCGCAGCCGTCCCCGTCGGCGAAGCCGTCGCGGTCCTCCACCTCCATCGGGCAGCGGTCGTCGCGGTCCGGTATGCCGTCGCCGTCGTTGTCCGGGTCCGGGCAGCCGTCGGCGTCCTCGAAGCCGTCTACGTCCTCGGCCTCGGCCGGACACGCGTCGTCCGCGTCGGCGACGCCGTCACTGTCGTTGTCCGGGTCGGGACAGCCGTCGGCGTCCTCGAAGCCGTCGGCATCCTCGGCCTCGTCTGGACAGCGATCCTCGGCGTTGATCACGCCGTCCCCGTCGTCGTCGCCCCGATCGATCGGCGGCGCGGGCGGGCGCACCGGCACCGCGAGGGGACGCGCGCCCGGCGCGTACGACACGAGCACCACGCCCCGCGCGGCGGCCGCGCCCACGCCCGGCAACACGCCGCGCGCAACTCCCGCCGCGACGCCGAACGACCGAGACACGCGGTAGCGCGCACCGACGGCGATCTCCAGCGGGCTGGCGCCCTCGGTCTTGCCCGGCCCGAGCCCCCGCGCGCCGTACACCTCCGCGATCCAGGACCACCGCGGCGACGTGCGCACCGCCGCGCCGAGGCCGAAGGTCACTTCGTCGTCCTGCTCGAGGTCGACGAAGCGCGCGCGGCCGCGCAGCCGGTAGCCGGCGTTGCCCGCTACGTCGACCGGACCGAGCGAACCGCCGGCGATCAGGCGCGCGTGGCCCGTCGGCCCGTCCGCGCCGGCGAACTCGCCGTCCGTTGCGGTCGGAACGGTCACCTCCGCCCGCATCGCCAGGCCGAACCGATTCGCCTGAATCAGCGACGCCTTCGCCGACAGCGCGATGTCCCCGAGCGCCAGCCCGCCCGCCGGCTCGATGTTGAGCGACGCCGCGTCGCCCGACTGCGACAGGATCGGCAGGCGCAAGCCCGCCTCCCAGCGGGAGCCCACCGCCACGTCCGCCGCGAGTTCGTACGTCGCCCGGTTGGCCACCGGGTAGTGGACCTGACCTGCGCCCATCGGCTCGACCGCCAACGGTCGCCGCGCGACGTCGGCAAACAGCGACAAGGTCCACGAACCCGCCGCCCCGAGGCGCGGCGTCTCGACCGAGAGCAGGGTCGGGTCGCCGCCGGCCGCGGCGCGGAACACCGCCAGATCGATGTTGCGCGTCGGCTCGTCGGCGCTCGCGGTGGCCGCCGCCGCAACGACCGCCGCCGCGACGGTCGCGCCGACCGCGCGCCGCCGCCGCACCGCCAGCCCGACGAGCGCGATCGCCAGCCACAGCGCACCGCTCGCGCCGCGCCCCGCCGGCGCCGCCGCGCAGCCCGCGCCGCGAGCGTGCGCGGCGACCCCCTCGCCATCGACCGTGATGAACGTCTGCATCAACGGGTCGGCGTCCAGGTACACCTCGATGCGCGCCATGTGCCGCCCCGGCGCCGCCGGCGAGAACGCGACGTCGAGGTCGACCCCGCCCATCGGCGGCAGCTCGACCGGCCCGTCGAACCCGATGACCGCGAACGCCTCGTCGTCGACCGGGCCGCCGTCGACGCCGGCCACGCGCACGTCGCGCAGCGTGAACGACCGCGCCGGGTTCATGTTGTTGATGCGAAGCTTGCGGCCGGTCAGCGTCGCGCGCGAGCCGACGGCCGTATCGCCGAACGACACGCTGCACGGGTCGCACGTCACCTCGGGCAGAATGCCGCGGCCGCTGAGCTTGACCACCGCCATCGGGTTGCCGTCGTCGTCGTTCGCGATCGTGAGCGCCCCCTCGAACGGCACCGCGCTCGCCGCCGTCGGGTGGAACTCGACCGTGACCGTGCGGCTCTCGCCGACCGGAATCGTCATCGCGCCGCCGCCGATGACGCGAAACACGTCCATGTCGCTCGTCATCGTCGCGTAGACCTCGAGCTGGAACGTGCCGGTGTTGCTGATCGTGATGTCGTGAGTCGGCGGCGCCGCCGGATTGCGATACGTCGGCGGGAACGGCACGGCGAGCGTGTCGAGCGCGATGATCCGATCGAGCCCGCAGCCGTCGAGTTGCACGCGCGCCATCGGCACGGTGAACCCGTCGCTTTCGATGTCGATGAACGCGTCCGGATCCGTCGCGTCGCAGTCGCGCATCACCGTCGGCTGGAACTTGACGTCGAGCGGCAGCGACTCGCCGGCGGGGATCACGACCGGCAGCGCGGGCGGATCGACGAGCCCGAACTCGTTGGCGTACGGCCCGGAGATCGAAATTGCATCGACCTGAAGCGGCGCCGTTCCGGTGTTCTGCACCGCCACCGTGCGCGTCTTCGGGAACTCCGCCTGCACGTCGTGGCCGCCGTAGTCGACCGCGCTCGGGGACACCGCCATGTCGGGAGCCACACCTTCCGCCGACACCGGCACGCTCGCGACCACCGGCAGACACGACGGGATGTCCGTCGTCACCGTGACGGTGCCCGACGCCGGACCGAGCGCCGCCGGGTGCGCGATCACCTCGTACACCAGCTCCTCCCCCGTTCCTCCGGGGCCGGCCGGCGCCGGGTCCAGGCGCGCGGGCAGCGACGCCGGCGACACGGGATTCACCGAAAAGTCGGCCGCGTTGTCGACCGACAGCCCGCCGACGACGAACGGCGCGGTGCCCGTGTTCTTGACGACCAACGTCCGCGTCACCGGCGAGCGGTCGACGCGCACGGCGTCGAACGCGACCGACATCGGCGTCAACTCCATCGCGGCGACGCGGCCGGGGCCGAGCACCGCCACCGTCGCGGTCGGCGCGTTCGGGTCGTCGCTCGCGATCACGATCTGCCCCGCGTAGTCGGCGTGCATCGCCGGCGTAAACCCGAGTTCGAACGACAGCGACTCGCCCGGCGCGAGCGTGTGAGGCAGCGACGGCCACGGCGTGACGATCGGAAAGACCGTCGTCATCGACACGGTGACGTCCGTGATGGTCAGCGGTGCGGTGCCGCCGTTTTCGAGTCGCACCGCGATCGGCTCCGCCGACTCGCACACGCGCGTCGCGGGAAACGCCACCGGCGACGGCGAGACCACGAGCTGCGCCTGCACGCCCTCGCAGTCCAGCGGCACCACGACGACCCCCTCGTCCGCGTCGTCGCTCGCGATCCGCACAGACGACGACTTGGCTCCGGTCGAACTCGGCGTGCACACCACCTGCCAGGTCGCCGTCGCCCCGGGCGCGAGCACGACATCGGGCGGCGGAATCGACCCGGACGTGAACGCGAACTCGCCGGCGTCACCGCCCGCGATCGCGACGCCGCTGATCGTGAGCGGCGCCGAGCCGTCGTTGCGCACCGTGATCGCCGCGGGCGCGCTGCTCTGCGACACGTTGACGGCGCCGAAGTCGATCCGGCCGCCCGCGGGGTCCACCAGCGTGATCTCCGGCTTCTGGCCGGTGCCGGACACCGCGACGTCCACCGTCGGCTCGTCGAGGTCGTCGCTGTTGAACCGCACCGTCGCGGTCCGCGCGCCCTCGGCCGACGGCGAAAACGTCACCGACACGTCCTGCGAACCGCCCGGCGGGACCGAGAAGCTCGCCGGCGAAGCGGAGAAGTCCGCGGCCGCGGGCCCGAGGGTCGACACCGTCACGTTGAGCGTCGCCGACGTCGACCCGCCGGCGTTCGACACCGTGATCGTCTGCGCGCCGCTGGTCGTGCCGACGAGTTGCGGCCCGAACGACAGCGACGCCGGCGCCACCGCGATGTCCGGCGTCACGCCGTTGCACGCCAGCGGTGGAACGGGCACGGACGCCGCGTTGTCCGCGTCGCTGCCGACCGCCAGCGACGACGATTTCACCCCGACCGATCCGGGCCGGCAGCGGACCGACACCGTCCGCGACGCCCCCGGCGCGATCGAAAACGGCAACGCCGGCGCCGACGCGACCGCAAAGTCGCCCGCGTCCGGCGCCCCGAGGGTGAGACTCGACACGGTGACCGGCGCGGTGCCGGTGTTCTCGAGAACGAACACGCCATCGCCGGACTGCCCGCCCACGCGCGTGTCGCCGAAGTCGTAGCCGGCGGCGGGCGACAACGACAAGAGCGCCTCGGTCCCGGTTCCCGTGACCGCCACGTTCGCGGACGCCGGCGGCAGCGGGTTGTCGGTCGTCACGACGATCGTGGCCGGTTGCGGCCCCGCGAGTTGCGGCGTGAACGTGACGCTGATGGTCACCGGCGGATCCGACGGCGCGATCGTGCCCGAGAACGCGGTGACCGTGTAGTCGTCGGCGTTCGCGCCGGGGATCGACACGGACAGCACGTTCATGTCGGCGTCGCCGGCGTTGTCGATCGTGAACGTCTGCGTCGCCGAGGCCGAGCCGACCCGCGTGTCGGCGAACGCCAGCGACGTCGGGCTTACCGCGAGCACGGGAGCCAGGCCGGTTCCGCGCGCGGTCACGAGCGTGGGACTGGTGGGCGCGTCGCTCACGATCTCGATCGTCGACGACCGCGTGCCCGCCGCCGCCGGCGTGAACGTCACCGAGAACGCGCCGCTCGACCCCGGAGCGATCGTCATCGGCAGCGACGTCGTGAGGCCGAAATCGCCGGTGTCGCCCGCCGCGAGCCGGATGTCGGTCACAGTCAGCGGCGCCGTACCCGTGTTCGAGATGGTCACCAGCCGCGGTGCGCTCGACGTGAACACGCGCTGGCCGGCGAAGTCGATCGGGTCCGGCGACACGGAGATCGCCGGCTCGGTACCGGTGCCGGTCATCGCGAGGTCGACCGACGGCGTCGCCGACAGGCCGTCGTCGTCGGCGACCGTCAGCGTCGCCGACCGCGCGCCCGCCGCCGCCGGCGTGAACGTCGCGACGACGTCGTAGAACCCGCCGGCCGGCACCGTGAACGACGTCGCCGGCGGCGAGTAGCTCCAGTCGCCCGGATTCGCGCCGGTCGTCGCGAGCGATGCCGACAGCACGTCCGTGCCCGCGTTGTCGACGCGAATCGTGTAGGTGGTGGACGACGCCGTGCCGACCCGCGCGGAGCCGAAATCCAGCGGCGGCGTCGCGCCGCCGACGACGGTCACCACCATGTCGGGCGCGACGCCCGTGCCCGCGAGGCCGACCGGCAGCGACTGCCCGCCCGGGTCGTAGTCGACGGTGAGCGTCGCCGAGCGCGCGCCGGTCGCGCCCGGAGTGAACGTCACGTCGACCGTCGCCGATCCCCCGTTGGCGACGACGGTAAACGGCGTGGTCGCGGCGATCGAAAACTCCGCGGCGTCCGGCCCCGCGATCGCGAGCGACGTGACCGTCGCGTCGGTGTCGCCGGTGTTCGTGAGCACGAGCGACCCGGTGACCGGCACGCCGACCCGCTGGTCGCCGAAATCGAGCGGGTCGGCGTCGGCGACCAGCGCCGGCTGCGCCGCCGCGGCCGCCGGCACGACGAGCGCGACGAAAACGGCGGCGATGATCGGCCGGGCGCGCCCGGCCGCGACGTTCCCTGGGAGGCGAGGCAAAGCCACGTACCCTACGAGTTTAGCGCGATCGCCGGGGCGCCGGCACCGAGCGCTCGGCCGGACGACCGCACCGGCGGTTGGGCCGGAGCGTGCATCCGTTCTAAGATGCGCGCGTGACCGACAAGCGCGACAAGCGCGACGGCGACGCCGGCCGGCCGCCCGAGGTCTCCACCAGCGCGCGCGGAGACGCCGTGCGCCCCGCCACGTTCCCGCCGGACCGTTGGGCCACGCCGTACGTATCCAAGACGCACCCGCCCGCCACCGTCCCGCCGGTCGACCGCGTGCCGGTCGCCGGCGCGGCGCCGGACGACGACGACGGCCCGCCGACCGAAGCCGCCGCGCGCGCGTTCCTGTCCCGGCGGTTCGCCGCCGCCGGCTACCGGCTCGTGTCCGACTACGCCTTCTCGGCGCCGGGCGTGGCCGTCGTCCTCGACGGCTACGACCCGGACCAGCGCGTCGGCTTCGCCTACGTCTCCCACGCCGACGCCGACGTCGTGTCCGACATCGGCCCCGCCGAGGAGCTCGCGTTCAAGCAGATGTTCGACACCCGCGACGCGTTCGTGCTCGTCGTACACGACCGGGATATCGATCAATTGTCCACGCTCGAGCACCGGCTCGACGACTTCCTCGCCGCCGTCCACCGCGTTCGCTCCCGTGGCCGCTGACCGCGCAGGACGCCCCATCCGCCCGACGCGGCGATCCGCGGCCCGCCGCGCGAGCGATGCGCGCGGACGGTGCGCGCCCCGCTCGCCACGGGTCGGCGACGCACCGCGCGCGACGCAGACACGGGGCGCCAAAGGCAGATGAACGCGCGCGAGACGGTCCCGTCGCCCGCCGGCCGCCGGCCGTTCGTCGACCTACGCGGCGTGTCGCTCACGCTCGCCAGCGGCGCCTCGCTCGTGCGCGACATCACCCTCGCGGTCCCCGAGGGGCAGACCACGGTCCTGCTCGGCCGCAGTGGCTCGGGCAAGACGACGGTGCTGCGGCTCATCAACGCGATCGCGATGCCGACCGCCGGCGAGGTCGTCGTCGCGGGCCGGTCGACCGCGGACTGGGATCCGATCGAACTGCGCCGCCGCACCGGCTACGTCATTCAGGAGGGCGGCCTGCTGCCCCACTACACCGTCGAGCGCAACGTCGGCCTCGTACCGTCGCTGCTCGGCTGGCCCCCCGACCGCATCCGCGCGCGCGTCCGCGAGCTGCTGTCGCTCGTGTCGCTCGACCCCGATGAGTTCTCCGCGCGGTTTCCCCACGAGCTGTCAGGCGGCCAGCGCCAGCGCGTCGGCATCGCGCGCGCCCTCGCCGCCGACCCGCCGCTGCTTTTGTGCGACGAGCCGTTCGGCGCACTCGACCCGATCACCCGCGCCGAGATGCAGCGCGAGTTCCGCGCGCTCGAGCGACGGCTCGGCAAGACGATCGTGTTCGTCACCCACGACCTGCGCGAGGCGGTCGCCCTCGCCGCGCACGTCGCGCTGCTCGATCGCGGGACCGTCGCCGTCAGCGGCCCGCCGGATGCGGTGCTGGCATCGGACCACCCCGAGGCGCGCGCGTTCGCGCGCACGCTCGAGCCGGTCGAGGAGGCCGCGCCGTGACCGCGTTTCTGGAATACGTGGCGGCCAGTCGCGCCGAACTGCTCGCCGCGCTCACCCGCCACCTGGTCCTCGTCGGCATCTCCGTCGGCGCGGCGGTCGCCATCGGCGTGCCGGCCGGCGTCGTCGTGGCGCGCCGCGTTCACGCCAGCCGCGCGGCGCTGGCGTTCGCCAACACGGTGCAGACGATCCCCTCGCTCGCGCTGTTCGCGTTCCTCATCCCGGTGCCGATCGTCGGCGGCACCGGCGTCGTCCCGGCGATCGTCGCGCTCACCCTGTACGCACTGCTTCCGGTGCTGAAGAACACCATCACCGGCCTGCGCGGCGTCGATCCCGCCGTGCGCGACGCGGCGGTGGCGATGGGCATGACGCCGCGGCAGCTGCTGTGGCGGGTCGACCTGCCGCTGTCGCTGTCCGTCATCCTCGCCGGCATCCGCATCGCGACCGTCGTCACGGTGGGGACCGCGACCATCGCCGCGGCGATCGGCGCCGGCGGCCTCGGCGTGTTCATCTTCCGCGGCCTCACCATCATCAACAACCACGCCATCCTCACCGGCGCGATCCCCGCGGCGCTGCTCGCGCTGCTGCTCGACGCGCTGTTGGGGCTCGTCGAGCGCGCGCTCGCGGTCCGTCCCGATGTGGCTGTCGCGGCGTGACTGGCTGCGCCTGGCGGTGGCGGGCGCCGGATTCGCGGGCCTCGGCGCGGCCGCGGTCGCCGGCTGGCGCGCGCGGCCCGATGTCGCCGTCGGCTCGAAGGACTTCCCCGAGCAGTGGATCCTGTCGGAGCTGCTCGCCGCGGTCGTCGCGCGCGCCACCGGCCGGGCCGCCGGGCGCGTCATTCTCAACGGCACGTTGCTGTGCCACCGCGCGCTCGTCGCCGGCGACATTCAAGCGTACGTGGAATATACCGGAACCGCCTACACCGCGGTGCTGCACCGAAGCGGCGTGACCGACCCGCGCGAGGTCTACCGGATCGTGGCCGTCGAGTACGCGCGGCAGTTCGACCTGATCTGGCTGCCGCCGCTCGGCTTCGAGAACACGTTCGCCGTGCTCGTGCGCGGCGACGACGCGCGCCGCCGCGGCCTGCGCGCCATCTCGGACCTGCGCCCGATCGCCGGCGCGCTGCGCGTCGCGGTCCCGTTCGAGTTCTTCGACCGGCCCGACGGCTACCGCGGGCTCGTGCGCGCCTACGGGCTTGAGTTTCCGAGCGCCCCGCGCCAGATGTCGCTCGGCAACGTCTATCGCGCGCTCGCCGCCGGCGACATCGACGTCGGCGTCGGCAACTCGACCGACGGGCTCATCGCGCATCTGGGTCTCGTTCACCTCGTCGACGACCGGCGCTACTTTCCGCCCTACGAGCCGGCCCCCGTCGTCCGCCGCGCGTTCGCGCGCGCCCAACCGGCCGCCATTGCCGCCCTGCGCGCGCTGTCCGGGCGCATCACCACCGAGGCCATGCGCCGGGCCAACTTCGAGGTCGACCACGAAAAGCGCCACCCCAAGCC
>RFGE01000017.1 GCA_003696105.1 Deltaproteobacteria bacterium
AGCAGCACCGGCCCGCTGTAGCCCTCGGCCATCTCGATCGTGTACGTCCCGTCGGGCCCCGTCGTCGCCGCGCCCAGCACCCGGCCTTTGACGCCGTCCGCGTACGCGTACGCCGTCACCTCCGCGTCCGCCACCGGCCCCTTGACCACCACGCCGCTCACCGTCCCCGCGCCCTCGTTGTTGACCGTCACCGTCACCTGCGCCTCCGACGCGTTGCCCAGCCGGTCCACCGCGTGCGCCACCACGTCGTGCTCGCCCTCGGCCAGCTCCCGCGTGTCCAGCGCCGTCGTCACGTACCGCTCCGCCGCCGGATCCTCGTCCGCCGGCGCCGCCATCCCGTCGATCGTCACCGTCACGCCGTCCACCCCCGACGGGTCCGACGCCGTCACGTCGATCGTCACCACCCCGTCCCACACCGTCCCCGGCTCCGGCGCCGCGAACGCGATCGCCGGCCCCTCCGTGTCGAACGCGTCGGGCGGCGCCTCCCCGAACAGCTCCGGCTCGTCGTCTTGCGCGATCGCCGTCGCCAGCGGCCGCACGTCGTCCGCCGCCAGCGCCGTCCGGTTCCGCCCCGACGACGCGAACACCGTCAGCGCGCGCGCCAGCTCCGCACGCGGCGTGTTCGCGTCCAGGTCGCACACCGTCCGGCACTCCGACCCCGCGCACTCCGGCGGCGGGTCGCACGCTCCCACGAACAGCGCCCCCTCGTCCGACCGCCCGTCGAACAGCGCCTCCGCGCTGCCCAGGTCCGCCTCCCACGCCTCCGTGAGCACCAGCGTGTTGACCGCGTTGACCGTCAGCTTCGACGTGTCCGCGATCTCCTTCGCCAGCCGCGACCACGCCGCCAGCACCAGCCCGTAGCGCACCGGCTCCGTCAGCTGGTCGAGCCCCTCGCCCTCGGGGCCCGCCACGTCCACCGGCTCCACCGCCGCCGCGTCCACGTCCCCGAAGTGCGCCCCCACCAGCTCCAGCGCCCGCCGCATCGCGTCCTCGTGCAGCGCCTCCTTGCCCGCCGCCGCCCGCGCGTCCCCCAGCGCCACCGCCAGCGTCGTCACCGGCGTCACCACCACCCCCGTCACGTCGCTGTCCGCGCGGAAGTCCAACACCACCCCGCGCAGCGTCACGTCCGGGTCCAGCTCCACCGGCTCGCCCGACGCCGCCTCCACCGTGCGCCCGCCCCGCGCCTCCAGGATCACCGTGTCCGTCGCCGTGTCCACGTCCAGCACGAACCGTCCCGCCTCGTCCGTCGTCGCCTGCGCCGTGATCACCCCCGGCGGGATCGTCCCGTCCGGGTTGCGCATGAACCCCGTGACCGTTGCTCCTGCAACCGGTCCCGACGCCCACACCACGCCCGCCACGCTGCCGTCGGCGAACTTCACCTCTTCGTTGCAGCCCGCCGCCAGCGCCGCCAGCGCCGCCGCGGCGACCGCCGCATTCCTTCCGTATGCTCCACGTGCCACGTTGTGCATCAACCACCTCCAGCCAGGGGGGACGTATCGACCGAATGCCGATCGGCCGCGTTCGGCCGGCCGGCGCGGCGCACCATAGTCGCGCGCGCGCTCGCGATCAAGTGCGAGTCGCACACCCGGCGGCCGCCCCGGCGGCACCTGCCATGACTCGCGCGATTTCGTTGTATCCGGGATTACCGCATTGTCGTGCCGTGTTTGCGTCCGGGTCGGTCGTCGAGGGTCCATCGCACCCGGTATCGGCACGCGCGCGCCGCGGTTGCGTGCCATCCGCCGCCGCGCCCCGTTTCGCGCCCCGCGCCCGCCCCGCCCGCGCGCGTCGCGCGACCGCCGCCGCGCGCCGCCGCCGGGCGCCGCGTCACCCGCCCGAGCCGCCGAGCTGCCGATCGATCTTCAGCTTCAGCTCGACGAACCGCCGCAAGAAGTCGTAGTGGCGCTCGCGAAACGCCTGCGCGTAGCGCCGCTCGCGCGACTTCGCGCGGAACGCTTGAGCCAGTTCGTCGAGCCGGTCGGCGAGCTGCTGCGGAGCGGTGAACGGGTCGACCACCGGGATCGCGCGCGACGTCTCGACCAGCTCGACGCGACCGCCGGGGCCGGGCCCGGTGAACCGCAACACGA
Source organism: Deltaproteobacteria bacterium (assembly GCA_003696105.1). Taxonomy (NCBI): domain Bacteria; kingdom Pseudomonadati; phylum Myxococcota; class Myxococcia; species Deltaproteobacteria bacterium. The sequence continues at coordinate 2,085 of RFGE01000017.1, forward strand.
GCGTCTCGCGGGACTGGGTGCGAATGCTGCGCACGACCATCGAGCCGGGCAAGTCGGGCAAGGTCTCGCTCACGATCGCGATCTGGTAGGGCACCGTGCTGCACCGGTCGAGCGCTTCGCCGCCGGAGTGCGCCAGGTCGAACGAAAACCCGCTTGCCGCCGCGGACACCAGCGCCCCGTGCAACACCGCGTCCGGCGCGACGACCAACACGCGCACCTCGTCGACGCCCACGACGCTCACCCCGCCGGCCGCGTCGAGCGCGCGCCGCTCCGCGTCCATGAACCGCTTGAGGAAGTCGTCGTACGTGTCGCGCACTTCCCGCAAGATGCTGTCGACTTCGCGTTTGCCCACCGAGCGTCCGGCGGCGTCCATCACGCGGTCGAGCAGGTGTTCGACCTGTTCGGGCGACTTCCAAACGATGTCGACGGCGCCCGCGCGGATCGCGCGCACCGACTCGTCGAACGCCTTGCGCGGTGTGAGCATCACCACCATCGTGGTCGGCGAGATCTCTTTGAGACGCGCGATCGTGTCGAGCCCCGCGCTCGGCACGGGCGTGTCCAGGTCCACGATCGCGACCGAGAAGAACTTGCGCTGCGCGAGCGCCAGCGCCGCCTCGGGGTCCGCCTCACAGCTCACGTGCAGGCTCGCCGACGACAGCAGCTGCGTCATGCCCTTTTGAACCTTCGGGTCCTTGTCGACGACGAGCACCTCGGCGCCCACGAGTTCGCGCATGCCCGACGCGAGGCTCACGCTGACACTGCCCGACGTCCGGCCGTCGCGGGTCATGGCGCCTTGAACACGAACGGCCACACGAACGCGACCTCGTCGGTGCCGGGCGATGGAAACTGCCACGACTCGATCAGTGAAGCGACGCAGCGCGCGAGCTGCGTAGACCCGGTCGTGTTGGCGACGGGTCGGACGTGCGTGGCGGTGCCGGCTGGGGTGATCACGAACTGGATGTCGATCCTACCCTCGAGCTTGTCCGAGCGCGACGTCTCTTGCTTGGCCGCGCGCTGGTAGCACTTCTGAAGCTGGATCGTGTGGCGGTCGACCTCGCGCCGCACCGCCCGCGCGATCTGGTCGACTTCCGCCGGCGACGCCCCGGCGCCATCCGGCGGGGACGGCGTCCCCGGCCCCGCGTCCGGAGCGGCGGGCGGCGGCCGTTCGCCGGCGGGCTCGGGCGACGGCTCGGGCTCGGGCTCGGGCTCGGGCGACGGCCGTGGGCGGCCGGGTTGGGCCAGCGGAAGGGCCGCGTCCGGCGCACGCCCCGGCGCCGGCGGGCGGTCGCCGGCGAGGCCGGGCGCGGCGTCGGCCCGGCCGGTAGCGCCGGCCCCCGCCCGCGTCGCGCGACGCCGCGCTCCGCTGCGCGTTCGCGCCCGCGGCCGCGCCGGCCGGTCGGGGGCGCGCGCGACGTCCTCGGGTTCGACCGCGGCCGGCTCGAGCGCCTCGACCCGCGGCGGCGGGACGACGGCCGGTTCGGTCGCACTCGCCGCAGCCGCCGCGCGGTCGTCGAAGTAGGACCACATCATCGCGACCCCGGCGCCGGCGAGGACGAGGTCCAGCGCGAGCACGGCGGCGATCCGCGCGCGCCGGGCGCCGCGCGACACCGGCAGTTCGAACAGCGACATGGACTCGACCGGCGGCCCGCGCGTTGCACCGGGCGTCCCCGGCGCGACCGCACCCGATCGCGACCGCCCTCGATCGCTCGCCCCCGGCTGCACCGACGCGCCGGCCAACGCGCGGCCGCAGATCGGGCAGAAACGAGCGGCGGGCGGCACCTCGCCGGCGCAGTGCTGGCATCGCATGCGGAGGGCGTAAAATATCATGCGGTGGGTTGGGGCGACCCGGCGGCTCCGCGCGTTGCGCGCCCCGTGATATTGTTTGCAGTTGGGAGCCTCCCATGAGCCAAGTCATGGACCGCGTGCTGAGCGCCGCACGCCAACTCGGCGCGTCGGACGTCCACCTCAAAGCGGGCCTGCCTCCGATCTTTCGCATCAAGGGCGAGCTGCGCACCGTGCGCGACGTGCCGCCGCTCACCCGCGAAGCGATCGCCGCATTCGCGGTGCACATGATGAACGAGCGCCAGCGCCGCGAGTTCGAGGAGACGATGGACGTGGACCTCGCCTACGGCACGCCCGACGGGGTCCGCTACCGCGTGAACCTGTTTCAACAGCGCGGCACGGTCGGCATGGTGCTGCGGCTGATCCCGCCGGAGGTGCCGCCGTTCGAACGGCTCAATCTGCCGGACGTGGTGCTCAAGCTGGCGCAGGAGCCGCGCGGTCTCATCCTCGTCACCGGGGTCACCGGATCCGGCAAGTCGACGACCCTGGCGTCGATGGTCGATTACATCAACCAGCGCAAGGCGGTCCACATCGTCACGATCGAGGATCCGATCGAATACGCCTTCCGCGACAAACGCTCGGTCATCAACCAGCGCGAGGTCGGCTTCGACACCCGATCGTTCGCCAAGGCGCTGCGCGCCGCCCTGCGGCAGGACCCCGACGTCATCCTCGTGGGCGAGATGCGCGACCCCGAGACCACGGAGATCGCGATGACCGCGGCCGAGACCGGCCACCTCGTCCTGTCGACGCTGCACACGGTGGATGCGACCGAGACGATCACGCGCATCGTGTCGATGTTCCCGACGCACCAGCAGCTTCAGGCGCGGCTCACGCTCGGAGGCATCCTGCGCGGCGTCATCTCCCAGCGGCTGGTGCCCCGCGCCGACGGCAAGGGGATGGTGCCGGCGGTCGAGGTGATGGTCTACACCGAGCGCATTCGCGAAATGATCGAGGATCCGAACCGCACGCGGGAGATCAAAGACGCGATCGCGCACGGCAAGCACCCCTACGGGATGCAGACGTTCGACCAATGCCTGGCCGACCTCGTCCGCCGCAAGCTCGTCACGTACGAGACGGCGCTCAAGCATTCGAGCAACCCGAGCGACTTCGCACTGCTGTTTCGCGGCGTGTCCGGCGGCGGCGGCGACGAGTGGCAGCAAGAGCAAGTCCGCCGGCAGGCCGGCGGCGACATCCCACATGACTCCAGCAAGTTCCAGATCGAACGGTTCGGCGACAAGTAACCGCGCGGGCGCGGCGAGGTGGATCCTCGCGGTGTTCGCGGCCGTCGCGTGCCTCGCCGCCGCTCCACGCCCGGCGGCGGCGCAGGACCAGCGCGTCGTCGTGATGAAATTCACCGGCCCGCGCGCGGCGGCCGTGCGCAAGGCGGTGATCAAGCTCATCGGGCGGAAGGCCGACCTGATCCCGCAGAGCCGCTTCGTCAAGGCGCAGCGCCGCCTGCGCGCGAAGCGCATCACCGCCCGCAACGTCGCCAAGGTGGCGCAGAAGCTGGGCGCGCACGGGGTGCTGTTCGGCAAGGTGTCGCGCCGGCGCGGCCGCTACCGCGTCGAACTCACGCTGCGGCGCGGGTCGGACGGGCGCGTCGCCGAACGCGCGACCGTCGTCCTCGGCCGCCGGCCGAGTTTGTCGAAAGCCGGCGCTCGGCGGATTCGCCGGACGATCGTCGCGGCGATCGCCGAACTGCCGGAGCCGGTGGCGTTCGACGTCGAGTCGTCGGACCGGAGCGGCCGCGACTCGGATCGCGACACGCGCGACGAAGCGGACGCCGACGACGCCGCGGTCGACGACGCGATCGAGGACGACAACCCGCTGGCCGAGGACGACGGGGTCGGCGCCGACGACGAGGGAGTTGACGCTGACGAAGGCGGCGACGGCGACGAGCACGGCGACGGCGACGGCCCGGCCGGTCACCTCACGAAGGAAGAGTTGTGGAACGTCCTCGGGCGCGAGCGCGCGATCGACGTGTCCGCGGGGTTGAGCTTCCAGGCGCGGTCGCTGTCGTTCGACACCGCGGCCGGCGTCGTCGACCGGCCCAACGGATATAGCGGCTCGATCGTGCCGGGCGCCTACGTGGTGGTCGAGGTCTATCCGCTCGCGCTCGACCACGCCAAACGCAAGGCCGATGCGCTCGCCGGCCTCGGCGCCTATGCGGTCTACGACCGCGTGTTGACCATCTCGTCGAAGCTGCAAAACAGCGACGTCGACATCCCGACCGCCCAGTCGCGGTGGGGCGTCGGCGTCCGCTACCGCTACAACCTCGGCGACAAACCGACCGGACCGACCATCAAAGCCGGCATCGGGTTCAACAAGTTGTCGTTCACGCTCGACCAACAAGTCATCGCCGACAACATGCTCGACATCGATCTGCCCAACGTGTCGTACACGTGGATCGATCCGGGCGTGGCCGTGCGCCTGCCGCTGGGGCGCGAACTCGCCGCGGTCGCCGACGCGCGCCTGTTGCTGGTGACCGACACCGGCGACATGCAACAGATGGACAACTACGGCGCGGCGTCCGTGACCGGGTTCGACGTCGACGCGGGTGCGGAATACCGCCTCGGCGCGCGCCTGGTCGTGCGCGGTGGCGTGCGGTGGAGCCAGATCTCCTACTCGTTCGACGGCACCGGCGCCAAGACCGACCGCGACGGCGACGGCACCGCCGACGTGTCGGGCGCGACCGACCGCTACCTCGGCGGCTACGCGACCGCCGGCTACTTGTTCTGACCCCGCGGCGCCTGGCATCGCGGCCGCGGCAGCGCGATCGGTCGCGCGCCGGCCGCGTTCGGACTCGCGACGCGGGAGCGTTTCTGCTAGCGTCATCCGCCGGATGAACGCAAACGACGTCAGATCCGCGTTTCTCGACTACTTCGTCGCGCGCGGCCACGAGCGCGTGCGGTCGAGTTCGCTGGTGCCGGAAAACGACCCGACGCTGCTGTTCACCAACGCCGGCATGGTGCAGTTCAAGGACGTGTTCACCGGCCGGGAAAAGCGCCCCTACACGCGGGCGACCTCGTCGCAAAAGTGCGTGCGCGCCGGCGGCAAGCACAACGACCTCGACGCAGTCGGCAAGACCGCGCGCCATCACACGTTCTTCGAGATGCTGGGCAACTTCTCGTTCGGCGACTATTTCAAGGCCGAAGCGATCGAGTGGGCGTGGGATCTCGTGGTCCGCCAACTCGGACTGCCCGCCGACCGGCTCGTGTGCACCGTGTTCGGCGGCGACGCCTCGCTCGGGGTGGGACCGGACGACGAGGCCCGCGCGCTGTGGAAGAAGGTCACCGGCTTCGGCGACGACCGCGTGCCCGCCCTCGGCGCCGACGAGAACTTCTGGATGATGGGCGACACCGGCCCCATGGGGCCGTGTTCGGAGATCCACTATCACCAGGGCGACCATCTGCCGTGCTCGGCGCCCTCGTGCCTCGGCCCCGCGTGCGACTGCGACCGCTGGCTGGAGATCTGGAACCTCGTGTTCATGCAGTACGAGCGCAAGGAGGTCGGCGGGCCGCTCGGACCGCTGCCGGCGCCATCGATCGACACGGGTGCCGGACTCGAGCGACTCACGGCGGTGCTGCAGGGCAAACAGAGCAACTACGACACCGACCTGTTCCAGCCGCTGATCGCGCGGGTCGGCGAACTCGCGGGCAAGCGGTACGGCGATCGGGACGCCGACGACGTGTCGATGCGCGTCATCGCGGACCACGCGCGGGCCACCGCGTTCCTCGTCGCCGACGGCGTGTTCCCCGACAAGACCGGCCGCGAGTACGTGCTGCGCCGGATCTTCCGCCGGGCGGTGCGCCACGGCAAGCTGCTGGGAATCGAGCAGCCGTTCATGGCGACCATGTGCGAGGCCGTCGCCGACATGATGGGCGACGCCTACCCGGAGTTGCGCGAGCGGCTGAGCGTGATCGTCGAGGTCACGGCCGAGGAGGAGAAGCGGTTCCGCGCGACGATCGATCGCGGCCTCGGATTGCTCGAGGAGGAGTTCGCGCGCATGCAGGCAGCGGGCGACACCACCGTCCCCGGCGAGCGCGTGTTCCAGCTGTACGACACGTACGGATTCCCCGAGGATCTGACCGAGATCATCGCGCAGGAGCGCGGGTTCGACATCGACCGCGCCGGGTTCGAGCGCGCGCTCGAGGAGGCGCGCGAGCGCAGCAAGTTCACCGGCTCGGGCAGCGAAGCGGTCGCCGGCGTCTACAAGGAACTCGCCAGCGAGCTGCCGCCGACGCAGTTCGTCGGCTACGACGGCCGCGGCGTGTCGGGCCGCGGGCGCGTGCTCGCGATCGTCGTCGACGGCAAACGCGTCGACCGCGCGCCCGCGGGCACGCGCGTCGCGTTCGTGACCGACCGGACGCCGTTTTACGCGGAGTCGGGCGGCCAGGTCGGCGACACGGGGGTCGCGCAAGGGCCGGACGTCGAGGTGCGCATCACCGACACGCGCAAGCCCGCCGGCGTCCAGCACGTCCACATCGGCGAGGTGGTGACCGGCGCGCTGCGCGTCGGCGACGAGTTGGCGCTGCAGGTCGATGCCGACCGGCGCGATCGGATTCGCGCCAACCACTCGGCCACGCACTTGCTGCACCTGGCGCTCAAGAAGGTGCTCGGCGAGCATGTGGCCCAGAAGGGCTCTCTCGTCGCGCCCGATCGCCTCCGCTTCGACTTCTCGCACTTTTCGCCCATGACCGACGAGCAGAAGCGAGCCGTCGAGGACTGGGTCAACCGCGAGATCCGCGCCAACCGGGACTCGCGCGTCGACGTGTTGCCGATCGACGAGGCGAAACGGCGCGGTGCGGTGGCGATGTTCGGCGAAAAGTACGGCGAGCGGGTGCGCGTCGTACAGATCGGCGGCGAGTCGCTCGAGTTTTGCGGCGGCACGCACGTGGCGCGCGCGGGTGACATCGGCTTGTTCAAGATCGTGTCCGAATCCGGCATCGCGCAGGGCGTGCGGCGCATCGAAGCCGTCACCGGCGCCGGCGCCCTCGACTACGTGCGGCGACTCGAAACGGACCTGGCCGAGGCCGCCGCACGGCTGAAGGTATCGCCCAGCGACCTCGTCGCCCGCATCGACAAACTCCTGGCCGAGATCAAGAACCAGGACCGCGAGATCCGTGAGTTGAAGGCGAAACTGGCCGCCGGCGGATCGCGCGACCTGCTTGCCGACGCGGTCGACATTGGCGGCGTCCGCGTGCTCGCGACGGCCACCGAAATGGCCGATCCGAAAGCCCTGCGCGAGGTCGGCGACCAGTTGCGAGACCGGATCGGGTCCGGAGTGGTCGTGCTCGCCGGCGTCGACAGCGACCGCGTATCGCTGTTGGCGATGGTGACCAAGGACCTCACCGACCGGATCCACGCGGGCAACCTGCTCAAAGCCGCGGCCGAAGTGGTCGGCGGGCGGGGCGGCGGTCGGCCCGACATGGCCCAGGGCGGAGGCAAAGATCCCGCGAAGGTGCCTGCCGCGCTCGACCGGGTCAAACAGCTGATCGCCGACGCCACCGCGACGTAGTGCGCCGCGGAATCGCGAAGTCGGACTAGGCTGCGCGGCCGCCCGCCCGATATACTCGGCGGGCGAGCCCATCGCGGTCGCGTGGCCATGGCATCGAGGGAACAGCGTTCGGGCGGTCGTGCGCCGGTCATGTTGCGCATCAAGCTGCGCTACCCGGACGTCGACACGTTCGTCGGCAAGTTCGCGACGAACCTGAGCCGCGGGGGGATGTTCATCGCGAGTCGCAAACCCAAGCCGGTCGGCAGTCAGGTTCGGTTCGAATTGCAACTCGCCGACGGCTCGGCCGTCGTGACGGGCGAGGGAGTCGTCCGCTGGGTGCGGCCGTTCGACGAAAAGAATCCGCGGCAGCCGCACGGCATGGGGATCGAGTTCACGCGGCTGTCGGACGACAGCGCCGCCGCGATCGACCGCGTCGTCGCGCTGCGCCGCCAGCGCGGCATGGATGCGGATGCGATCCCCATGCAACAGCCACGGTCGACGCCGAATCGGTCGCCCGCGCCCGCTGCGACGCCGGCGCCCGCTCGCGGCGAAGCATCCGAGCGCGCGGCAGACCGCCGCACGCCGGCCGAGCCGCCAGCGCGCGCCCCCGGCGACTCGAACGATCCCGCACCCGGTGCGCGCGCGGGCGCGACGGAGGGGCGGCCGGCAGGCGAGGCAGCAGTCGGAGACGCCCGCGCTGCCGCGGCCGGCGGCGCGGCGGTGACGGCGACGCTGCATCTCGCCGATACGGACCGAGCACTCGCGGCGATCCTCGAGCTGGACGACCGCGCGGTCGAGCGCGCCGTCGTGCGCGCCCGCGCGCTGGCCGACACGGCGTCGGATGACGACGGCGCCTTGGCCGCCATCGTGCGACCGAACGGAGGCCGCGACCGACGCCGCGGGACGTCGCGACCGCGCGCGGGGAGGCGCGATACGCCGCCCGACCGCCGCCCGGGCAACGGCTCGGCCGTTGCCGACCGCGCGACGGGCGGTGCCAGCCGCGCCGTGCGCCGCGACGGCAGCGATGCCGCCGCGGGATCGGACGGCGAGGCGGACCCCGACGGTGCGCCAGACGCCGGCGCCGAGGCGGCGTGTCTCGGCGGCGCCGCGTCCGCGCAGGCGACCGCCGCGCCATCCGCGGCGAGGGGCTCGCCTGCGCAGTCGGCGGACGGCGACGCGCCCGGCGCGACGCGCTCGCCGTGCGGGGCGCGCCTTGCACCGGCGCCCGCCGTCGGACGCGCTCCTGCCGCGGATGCGCCCGCGGTCGTCGAGCCGCTTGCCGAACCGGCCGACCCCGCGCCGGACGCGACAGCGGCACCGAACCGCGAGCCGCCGTTGCCGCGCGCGCGAAGTCGACCACCAGCCGTCGGGTTCGACACGGCCGATGTGACCGCGATCGATCCGGCCCCGGCGGGGCCGTTTGCCGATGGGAGTTCGCCGGGACGCCCTCGCGCTCCCGACGCCGCCGGCGAAGGCGAAGCCGCCGCGAGTCCAGCCGCCGGAGACGAACAGACCGTTGTTCATGCATCGTTCGCCGACTCCGGCCCGATCGCGTTCGATGTCGAGGTCACACCGCTTCCGCCTCCCGTGCCTGCCGAGGCGCAGGCGGACGAACTCACTCCGCGACCGGCGCCGGTCGGCGCGCAGCAGGATGCGTCCGCAGCGTCGGCGACACCGGACGACGATGATGTCTTGTCGCACGAGCTCGAAGCCGACGCGCTCGACGCGGACGACCTGCTCGCCGCGGGTCTCGACGACCTCCCGAGCGGTCAACACATCGCGACCGACGCCGACGGATTTGCCGAGACGACGACCACCGTGCGCGAACCGCGCGACGACGGCGCGTCGACCGCCGCGGTCGACGCCGCGATCGACTCGCTGATCGACAGCGCCGCCACCCTCGACGTCGCGCAGGACGTCCTGGCCGACGCCTCCGACGATCTCGCGATCGACACGGACGGCGTGCAAGCCGACGTCCAGCGGGATGCCAGCTCCGCGGACGGCGCGGACGCGGGCGCCGACGACGGCGCGGAGGGCGACGGTGCGGGCAAGAAAAAGGGGTTCTTCAAGCGAATCTTCGGCAAGAGCGGATGACGGCGGTCGGCTCGCCACCCGCGCGGCGCCACACGTCGACGATCGCGTCGGCGCGCGTCCGCCCGGTTGCGACGATCTCCCGCAGCGGCTCGAGATACCCACGGTCGCCGGGCTCAATGCGCGCCAGCCCGGCGTCGGCGATGGCCACGAGTTCGCGCGCCAGATCGAGCACCTTCCGGCCGGTGCGACCGACCGGAGCCGAGAACCCGGCGCGGGGTACTGCCGCGGCGAGCGCGAGCCGCTCGTCGATGGTGAGCGACGCGGTGAGTGCGGTGGCCTCCGACCGCGCGTCGGCGTCGTACAGCACGCCGCACAGAAGCGGAGCCAACGCCAAAATCATGTCGCGCGGACCGGCGTCGCAGCCGCGCACCTCGATGAAGCGTTTGATCCGCACGTCGGGAAACAGGGTCGACAGGTGCAGTTCCCAATCCCCGATCGTCGCGCGCTCCCCCTCGAACCCGTCGCGGAGGAACCGGCGAAACGTCATCCCGCGGGCGGGCAGATAGCGGTCGCGCAGCACGAAGAACATCGGTACGTCGAGCGCCCACTGCGTGTACGCCTCGAACACATCGACGTCGTCGAACACGAACGGCAGCAACCCGCAGCGGTCCGGATCGGTCTCGAGCCACACCCGCGCGCGGTAGCTCTGGTAGTCGGTCACCTGCCCGTCGACGATTGGCGAACTCGCGTACATCGCCGTCAATAGCGGCGTGATTCCAAACGCGCAGCGCAGCTTGGCGCGCGCGTCGTCGACGTCGGAGAAATCGAGGCTCACCTGAACCGTCGCCGTGCGCTTCATCATCTCGTGGGCGAGCCGGCCACGGGTCGGCAGGTAGTCCCGCATGATCGCGTAGCGCCCCTTCGGCATCCACGGCACGTCGTCGAGGGTGCCGAACGGACGAAAGCCCATACCGAGCCACGCGATGTCGAGTTCACGCGACGCGGCGGCGAGCGCCTGCTCGTAGTCGCGCACGTCCTCGGCATGCACGGCGACGGACGACACCGGACGCGCCGCCAGTTCGATCTGGCCGCCGGGCTCGAGCGAAATGTGTGCGCCGTCCCGCGCGAGCGCGATGATGTGTTCCCCCTCGCGAATCGGCCCCCACCCCGACGTCGCCAGGCGCGCCAGCAGTGCGCCGATGCCGCGCGGCCCCTCGTAGGGCGGCGCGGCGCCGACCGCCGGGCCCGTCGCGTACACGCCGAGCGCCTCGCTCTCCGTCCCGGCGCGCCACTGGTCCGGGGGCTTACACGCCGAGCGAAACACGTCGGTCAATTCGCTTGGGTCGGCGATCGGCCGCGATTCGTGCGTTACGTCGAGCGACATCCGCGCGCGCCCTCACGCTTCGCGGTGCGCCGCGGCACCACGTGGAACCAGCCAAGCCCGTCCGAGCCTCATCAGGATGTCGACTGTAGGCACCGAGCCGGGATGTGCGCAACGGGCCGTCCGGGTAAGACGACCCCCGACTGTGTTAGGTTTGCCGGCGTGAACCCGATGGTGATCCCGGCTGGCGGGCGCATTCAGGGGCGAGTGGACGCGCCCGGCGACGTCGCGATCGCCGGCCGCGTCGACGGCGAGGTGTACGCCGAGGGAACCGTCACCGTGTCGGCGGGCGCAACGTGCCGCGCGACGGTGCGCGCGCGCCAGATTCGAATCTACGGCGAGTTGATCGGAAATGCGACGGGCGCCGAACGCATCGACGTCGGCGACGGCGCTCGCGTCGTCGGCGACTTGCGCGCCCCGGCAATCGAGATCCATGCCGGAGCGGTCGTGGACGGACGCGCGGATCGGCCGCCGGAGACGGCGGAAGTCGGGCCGCGGCGGATCCCGCGCATGCCGCGTCCGCGCGGGCCGGTCCGCGTCAGGATCGCGTCCGCGTGTCCACCTCCGCCGAAGCCTTCCTCCAAGCCGCAACCATGAGCTTCGAACGCCACCGCCAGCGCCTTCTCGAGTTGCTCCGCGACTACGCATACCAACGCCGGACGGTCACGCTCGCGTCCGGCAAGACGTCGAACTTCTACATCGACACCAAGCAGGTCACTCTCACCGCCGAGGGCCACTTCCTGATCGGTCAGTGCATGCGCCACGAAATCGACCGGCTCGCACCCGAGGTCGTCGCGATCGGAGGAATGACCATGGGCGCCGATCCGCTCGCGAGCGCCACGTCGCTCACGAGTTACCTCGCCGGCAGGCCGCTCGACGCGTTCTACGTGCGAAAGCAGCCGAAGGGCCACGGAACCGGACAGTGGATCGAAGGCGCGACTCGGCTGCCGCCCAACGCGCCGGTCGCGGTGCTGGAAGACGTGGTCACCACCGGCGGATCGACGCTTGCGGCGATCGAGCGCGTTCGCGCCGCCGGCTTCGACGTCCGCGTGGTCATCGCCGTGGTGGATCGCCAGGAAGGCGGTCGCGCAGCGATCGCGGCGCAGGCGCCGTTTGCGTCGCTGTTCAGCCGCCAGGACTTTCCCGCATGACCGCCCGCATCGCAACGATCGCCACCGCCGTCCTCGCGCTCGGCGCCGCGTGCGGTGGCGCGACAGGGGATCGCGCGCCGGCGCCGTTTCGGACGGACTGGCCAGCCAGCGCTCGGCCATACGACCGGGTTGTTCGCGAGTGGACGCGGTCGGGCCACCTCGTCGCCGACTTCGACAAGGTGCTCGACGTGTCGGCGACCTTCCTGTCGCCGGACTGGCGCGCCGCGTACGTCGACTTCACCGCCCGCCGCGAGCGCCTGAGCGCAGATGCGCGCGCGCGGTTGGCTGCGGCCCAGCGCCGCGCCGACGCCGAAGCGTACGAAGTCGAGTTGTTCGTCGCAACGTACCGCCACGAGGAGAACGACCTGCAGCGGGGCGCGAAGTCGACCTGGCGAGTCGTCCTGGTCGACGCCGAGGGCCGCGAGATCGCGCCCACCGAGATTCGGCGCGATCGGCGGCCGTTCGAGGTGCTGCGCACGATTTTCCCGCACGCTCGGCCGCACCAGGTCGCATACGTCGCGCGGTTTCCGCGAGCCGTGGACTTGCTGTCGGGCCGCCAATTCTCCCTGCGGATCGGCAGCGCGCGCGGCACGGTCGAACTCGTGTGGACTGCCGCGCGCTGACCGCGCCGCGCCCCCGCCGACCGGCACGCCGCACGTCGGGCCGACGGGCCGAGAGCCGTCGAATCTCGGATCGCGATCGGCGCCCCGTCGTGTGCCGGCAGCGCGCGCGCCAGTCGGGCGCGCCGCGGTCGCAGTGCGCCACGTGACGCCGCGCCAGCCGCGTCACGGTGTTTGAAACGGCGTCAGTCGTCGTCGGCGTCGCGGGCCGGCAGCAGGATCGGCTCGGAGTCGAGTCGCCGGACGGCATCCGGCCGCGATACGAGCCGCTGCCAGAACGTCTTCGGCGGCTCGACGTCGAGGTCGTCGAACGACTCCACCGGTTCTTGTGGTTGCTTGTGCAACATAGCGCCCTTGCGGAAGAACTCCTCCTCCTCCGCGGTGAACGCAGCGGCGACCGCACCGGCGCCGGGGGCTGCGCCACCGTTCGGGCCCGCGGCCGGCTCCCCGCTCGCCGCGGCCGCCTCCCCGCTCGCCGCGGCCGCCGCCTCGCTC
>RFGE01000018.1 GCA_003696105.1 Deltaproteobacteria bacterium
GCGTTCGCCTCCGCCACGAGCCGTTCGAGCGGCTCTCGGTAGTCGTCGCCGCCGAAGTCGTCGGTCCCGGCCAGGCGCATCGCCCGGCGCTCGATCGCGTCCGCGTCGACCGCCATCGGCCCGCGCGCATCCATCCGCAGCGCGCGTGCCGCGCGGTTGAACGCGCGCAGCCACACGGGTCGAGAGAGGTTCGAGTCCATCCGCCGCCGTTTGCGCCCACTGTATCCGATCCGCGCGCGACGATCGCGCGCGGCCGGTGAGACGGCCGCCGGGATGCGCGCCCTGCCGCCCCCGCATCCCAGCGAGCCCGCTCGCGCCGATGGCCCCGGTGCCCGCGCGCACGGACCGGGCGGCGCCGCCAGGGGCGCCGCCGCTTCGCGCTCGCGGCCGCCGCGCACGTCGATCGCCCCGCACCGGCACGCATCGGGGACGTGCGCTCGCCCGCGCGATCCCCCGATCCCGAAAAAAACGCCACCATCGGGCCTCTAGCGGGCAAAAACCGGATTTCGGGACTTGCGCGGCGATCCGGCGCGGCATAAGAAGCGCTCATCCAACCCTTTTTTCGTTCGGAGGTCGACCAGTGGCGAAAGCAAAATCGAAAAAGTCCAAGAAGCCGGCCGAAGTGCTCGTCGTCGGCAGCAAGGTGAAGGCTGCGATCAAGGATCACGGTTGCAACACCGGTGGTGACGTCATCGACGCCGTCAATCAGTACGTGCACTGGATCCTCGATCAGGCGGCGCAGCGGGCGCAGGCCAACGGTCGCAAGACCGTGCGCGCGCACGACATCCTCGTCGGCTAGCTCGCGCCAACGACGACCGGACGACGGCCGGGGCACCCGCCTCGGCCGTCGTCCGTTTCGGTGCCAACGAATCGGTGACGACGGACCGGCCGCCGCTGTGTCGGCGGCCGACGACCGCCGGCCGCGCTACGGCGTGCGCGTCACGAGCAGCCGGATCTCGGTCATGTCCTCGATCGCCCAGCGCAATCCCTCGCGCCCCAGGCCGCTGTCCTTGACCCCGCCGTAGGGCATGTTGTCGACGCGCCACGACGGCACGTCGCCGATGATCACGCCGCCGACCTCGAGTTCGTCCCACGCGCGCTGCGCGCGGTACAGGTCGCGGGTGAACACGCCCGCCTGCAGGCCGAACGCGCTGTCGTTGACCTCCGCGAGCGCCGCGTCGAAGTCGGAAAACGGCGCCAGCAGCGCCATCGGCCCGAACGCCTCGCGGCAGTACGCGGGCTGGTCGCGCGGAACGTTCTCGAGCAGGGTCGGCTCCACCATGCGGCCGTCGCGGCCGCCGCCGCACAGCAGGCGCGCACCGGCGCCGACCGCGGCGTGGATCCAGCCGTGCAGTCGCGCCGCCTCCTTGTCCGAGATCATCGGCCCGATGAACGTGGCTTCGTCCAGCGGGTCGCCCATCACGAGTTCGCGGGTGGCGGCGACGAGCCGGTCGCGCAGCTCGCCGTAGATCGACTCGTGCGCGAGGATGCGCTGGACGCCGATGCAGCTCTGGCCCGACTGGTAGAACGCACCGATGATGATGCGGGCGACGGCGTCGTCCAGGTCGGCGTCCTCGCACACGACGACCGCCGCGTTGCCGCCGAGTTCGAGCACGACCCTTTTCTTGCCGGCGCGCGCCTTGAGATCCCAGCCGACCTCGGGCGACCCGGTGAACGACAGCAGCTTGAGCCGGTCGTCGGTCGTGAACCGGTCGGCGCCGTCGCGACGGCACGGCAGGATCGAAAACGCGCCGCGCGGCAGGTCGGTCTCCGCGAGGATCTCGCCGATCGTGAGCGCGCCGAGCGGCGTGAGGCTGGCCGGCTTGAGCACGAACGGACAGCCGGCGGCGATCGCCGGCGCCACCTTGTGCGCGGCGAGGTTGAGCGGAAAGTTGAACGGCGTGATGAACGAGCACGGCCCGATCGGAACCCGCTTGTACATCCCGCGGTAGTTGGCCGCGCGCGCACTGATGTCGAGCGGCAGCACCTCGCCGCCGATGCGCGTCGCCTCCTCGGCCGCGACGCGGAACGTGTCGATCAGGCGCGTCACCTCGCCGCGACTGTCCTTGATCGGCTTGCCCGCCTCGACGCACAGCATGTAGGCCAGCTCGTCGGCCCGCTCGCGGAACCGCGCCACGCAGTGGTCGAGGACCTGTTGGCGGCGGTACGCCGGCCACCGGCGCAGCTCGGCCGCCGCCTGAACGGCCGCAGCGATCGCCGCGTCGATCGCCGCATCGTCGGCGAGGGCGACCCGGGTCGCGACCTCGCCGGTGTACTTGTTCTCCACCGGCAGATCGGCGTTGGCGGCCACCGGTTCGTTGGCCAGATAGTAGGGGTAGCTCGACTTCAGGCGGGGTCCGGTCGGCATCGGCCGGGAGTATTCCACCCCAGGTATTGGAGCGAAACCCCCAGGCAGCCGCCGCGGTATCGCGGTGTTGCGCGTGGCACGGGGCCTGCTTGCCCCAAGGGCCCGTGCAAGAGATGGCCGCCTACTCCACCGTCGCCGTGACCATCGGCCTGGTCGCGGCGCGGCCGCGCATCGGGACCGCGGGGCGGCTGAATCCGGCGCTGGCGGCGTTCGGCGGCGTGCTGGCGCTCGCGGCGCTCGGCGCGGTGCGCGCCGGCGCGGTGGCCGCGGCCGCGGCCGACCTGTGGCGCCCGTTCGTCGCGATCGCGGCGATCATGATCATGGCGGACGCGGCGATCGCGGTCGGCCTGCTCGACTGGGCGGCCGCCCGCATCGAGCGCGGCGCGCGCACGGCACCGGCCTTGTTGGCGCGCGTGTTCGCGCTCGGCGCCGCCACCGCCACCGCGCTCAACAACGACGCCGCGATCTTGCTGCTCACGCCGCTGGTGGTCGCGCTCGCGCGACGCCGGTTCCCCGGGCGCCCGGAGCTGGTCGTCCCGCTGGCGTTTTCCGTGTTCCTGGCCGCCGGCGTCGCCGCGCTGCCGGTGTCCAACCCGATGAACATGGTGGTCGCCGAGTTCGCGGACATCGGCTTCAACGAGTACGCCGCGCAAATGGCGCCGGTCGCGTGCGCGGTGTGGCTGATCGGGTTCGCCGCGCTGCGGTGGTGGTTCCGATCGCAACTGGTTGCCGTGCCGGCGCCGGGCGACCGCACCCCGGTGCGCGCGACCCGCGCGCAGCGGCGGCTCGCGGCGCTGCTGGTCGGCGCGCTCGGCGCCTACTCGGTCGTCGCCGCGGCCGGCGGGCCGGTGTGGACGGTGGCGCTCGCGGGCGCCGCGGGAGCGCTCGCGCTGTCGCGGCGCGCGACCGGCCGGTCGACCGTCGAGGCCGTCGCGCGCGCCGTGTCGTGGGAGACGCTCGCGTTTCTGGCGTGCGTGGTCGTCCTCGCCCTCGGGTTGCAGCAGGTCGGGCTCGTCGACCGGCTCGGCGCCCACTACGCGCAGACCGGCCTGGCCGGCGTCGGCGTGACGTCGGCGGTCGGGTCGGCGCTGCTCAACAACCACCCGATGGCGTACATGAACATGCTCGCGCTCGAGGCGTCCGCCCACGGCCACGCGGGCGTGCTCGCCGCGCTGATCGGCGGCGACCTCGGCCCGCGGCTGTTGCCGATGGGATCGCTCGCGGGCCTGTTGTGGCTCGACGCGCTCCGCCGCCAGGGCGTCCACGTTCCTCTGCGCACGTTCGTCGCGGTGGGCGCGGTCGCCACCGTGCCGGCGCTCGCGGTCGGGCTCGCGCTGCTCGCGGCGATGTGAGCGCGGGCCGCGCCCGCCTGGCCCGAGGCCCCGCCGCGTCGGTGCGGCCTCCGGCGACCGTCCCTACGGTCGCGCGCGGTCGACGAGGTCGATCGGCGCGGGGCGCAGGCGCAGCACCGACCCGAGCGCCGCCAGGTACAGCTCGTCCGCCGCGGCCGCCACCCGCTGGTGGACCCAACCGGCCAGGTCGCGAAACCGGCGGCCGAGCGGCGTCGGCGGCACCACGCCCATGCCCACCTCGTTGGTGACGACCACGACGAGCGCCGGGATGCCTCGCGCCGCCGCGATCAGGTCGTCGGCCTCGGCGAGCACGTCCGCGTCGGCCGCGCCGGCGGCGAGGCAGTTCGCCAACCACAGCGTGAGGCAATCGACAACCACGGCGTCGCAGGGCGGCGCGGCGCGCAGCGCGGCGGCCACGTCGCGCGGCGCTTCGACGGTGACGAACGCGTCGCCGCGCTCGGCGCGGTGGCGCGCGATGCGGGCGCGCATCTCGTCGTCGCCCGCGGTCGCCGTCGCGACGTACACTCGGCGCGGGCCGGCCGCCGTGGCGCGAGCGAGGGCGAACGCGCTCTTGCCCGAGCGCGCGCCTCCGCCGATCAACGCGAGCCGGCCGGCCACTGGCGTCGTCCCACTCGTCACGCGCCGACTGTGCCACGGCCGCGACCGCGGCGCGACCGCCCGGCCGCACTGCCGACCTATGGGGGTGACGCGGAGTGGACGTGCGCCGGGACGCGCTCGCGCGCGCAGCGCGGGTCGCGCGCCGCACACCGCGCGCGGAGCGCCGGTGCATCGTCGCGCGGCCGGTGCGCGAGGTACGCCGCGAGCGCGGCGTCCGCTGCCGGGTGGCCGACCCGCGCGGCCGCGATTGCTTGCACAAGCAACAACTCGGCGCTCCGCGGCGCGAGCGCGAGCCCGCGCGCGGCCGCCGCCAGCGCTGAGTCCGCGCGGCCCGCGCTCAGCTCGGCCCGCGCGAGCCGCGCCCACGCGCGGTCGTCCGCGGGCGACGCGACCGCCGCTCGCCGCGCGTCGCGCGCCGCCTCGGCCCACTGCCACACGCCGGCCGCCGCGTCCGCCC
>RFGE01000019.1 GCA_003696105.1 Deltaproteobacteria bacterium
ATCTGCCGGCACTTGCCGTTGTAGCAGTAGCCGCCGGCCTTGCAGGTGTCGGACTCGCCCGCGTTCATGGCGCGCATGCAGTCCTCGCCGAGCCCCGCCGTGCCGTCGGCGACACAGCCGACGTGGGACGCACCCGTCGCCGGGTCGTCGACGATGAGCGAGCACTTCTCGCCCGCCTGGCAGCCGGTCTGGCTCACCGGGTTGCACACGGGGGTGTTGCCGGCGTCCGGAGTGCCGCCGCCCCCCGCGTCCGGAAACGTAATGACGTCGTCGTCGTCGTCGCCGCCGCCGCCGCCGCCGCAGCCCCACACGCCCAAGGCGGCCACCAGGGCGGCCATCTTTGCCAGACAAGCTACTTTGTTCATGCTCGAGCTCCTTCTCTGCCTGTTACGGGAAAACCGATTTCGCGGTGAATACCGCGGGCCCCCCGGCGGCGTCAACTAACAGATCGACACCATCGCGCGACGCCCGCGAGCCGCCCATGACGGACATCACGCCCGCGCGCCGAGAGCGGGCAATTCCCCGCAACCGCTGCGATCGACGCCGCTAACTTTCGCTTGCAACGCCGCGCGTCACAGCTCGAGCACGCCCGGTTCGAGCGTTCCCCGCGGTGCGGATTCGCCCGACGTGAGCACGAGCGCCGCGCCGATGCCGACGAGCACCGCGCCGCCGGCGACGACGTACCAGCGCCGGTACCACGGGGTGCGCCGCGGGGGTTCACCGGGGTCGACGGTGAGCGACAGCGGCGTCTCCGGGCCGCCGACGCGACCGATCGCGCCGCCGGCGAGGTCGCGCGCCTCGATGTAATAGTCGATGCGGTAGCCGAGCGGCGACGGCGGCAGCGGAATGCGCGCGCGCCACAGGTCCCCCTTGATCCGGCGAGCGGCGACGTCGTCGTAGTCCAGCTCTCCGCGCCGCCGCCACATCACCACCATCTCCTTGACGCGCCCGCCGCCGCGCGCGACCCGCACTTCGATCTCCAGCGGGCGCGCGGCGGTGGCGCTGCGCGGCGCGGCGTGCGACAGCTCGGCGGCCGCGCGCGGGTCGAACCCCGGCACGTAGGCGCGCTTGACCGCGTCGAAGAACGCGCGAATCTTCGGCGAGCCGGTGTCGTCGCGCAGTTGGTAACCCGGATCGATGGCGAGCAAGTCCTCGAACGCCTCTCTCGCGCGCTGGCGGTCGCCGAGAATGAGATAGGCGAGGCCGATGAGTTCGAGCGCGCGCAGCCGCTGGTCGCGCGTCGCAGCCGGGTCGTGCGGTACCGGCGCGACCATGCGGATCGCCTTGCGGTACTCGAGTTCGTCGAACAACGCCTTACCGCGATCCAGGCGCGCCTCGATGCGCGCGCGTTCGTCCGCACGCGCCGGCACGCCGGCGACCGCGACCGCCGCACACACCGCGCACGCGGTCGCGCGAATCACCGCGCGATCCACACGACCCTCCCGCCGCCGGCGACGACCGCGTCCCTGCGACCGTCGTCGTCGATGTCGGCCAGCGCCACGTCGGCCGCGTCGCCGGCCGGCATCGCCTCCTCGGACATCGCGCCGGTGTCGGCGCCGACCCAGCCGATTGCGCCGGCCACGTCGAGGCCGACGATCGCGTCGTCGAGACAGTCGCCGTCCCAATCGCCGGCGGCGACCGCGACCGCGTCAGCCGGCTGCGACGGCAGCACGACGTACGACCGGTCCTCGAGCCGGCCATCGCCGCGATTGACGAACGCGCGCACCGGACCGCCGGCGACCGCGACGAGCACGTCGGCGACGCCGTCCGCGTTGACGTCCGCGATCGCGACGTCCCGCGCGCGCAACGCGACCTCGGGCAGCGCCGCGGGAGCGAGCGCGAACGCGCCGGTGCCGGGGGCATCGTTGAACAACACGCGCGGGAACGCGCCGACGGCGTCGCCCTGGCCGACGACCAGATCGACGTGGCCGTCGCCGTCGAGGTCCGCCACCGCGAGCGCGGTGACGTCCGTGAGCCCGGCGAGTGGCGGTTCGCCGGTGAACTCGCCCGTGCCGTCGTTGCGATAGACGGCCAGCGCCGCGCCTCCGCCGATGACGGCGTCGATGTCGCCGTCGCCGTCGACGTCGGCGGCGACCGCGGCCGTTCCCGTCGCCGCGACCGCGCCCGGCACCTCGTCGAACCCGCCGTCCGACCGCCGCCGGAGCAATCGGCTGCCGTCCGCCGCCACGGCGAGCAGGTCGTCGTCGCAGTCGCCGTCGGCGTCGAACGCGACGACGGCCGCCGGCGCGGCGCCCGCCGGCAGCATCCCGGCGCCGGCAAGGCCGCCGTCGGCCCGCCACAGCGCCGCGCCGTCGCCGAGCGCTGCGACGCGGCTGCCGCCCCGGCCGAACGACACGGCGATGCGCGCGCCGGCCGGGGCGTCCGCGTTCGCGACGACCGCCGGCGCGCCGGCGGCGTGCGGCCGGCACGCGTCGAGCCGCAGATCGACCACGTCCACGCCGCCGGAGAACTCGAACGCGCGCACGCTGCGGGCGAGTTCGAGGCCCCGGCGGTACCCGCGCACCGCGGCGACACCGCCCTCGGCCGCCGCCGCCTCGACCGTGAGCGTGAGCGCGTCCAGGTCGGCGACCTCCGCTACCCGGTAGCGCGCGGCGAACTCGGCGCCCGCGGGGTCGCGGTCGTAGACGGCCAGGCAAAACGCGTCGACGCCGCCCGGCTCGAGCAGGTCGCCGGCGATTTCGATCACGACCGCGTTGTCGCCGCACGCGGCGGCGCTAGCGGCGGCGGCGGCGACGGCCAGACAACAGCGCACCGGCGACGATGATCGCACACCACGGCTGCGGCGCGCCACCGCCGGCGGCCGCGCACCCGCCCGACACGCGCCCGGCGTCGCCGTCGACCGGGTCGCCGCCGGGCACGTCCACGGGCCGGCCGGAGCCGTCGCCGCTGGGATCGGGGTCGGGATCCGGGTCGGGGTCCGGATCGCCGCCGGCCGGGTGCACCGTGATCGTCATCGACACGACGGGCCCGAACCAGGTCACGCCCTCCTGCACCAGTTGAAAGTCCTCGGTGAACGTCGTCGTCTCGTCGACCTGCGGCGCGCGAATCATGAATGTGAACCGCCCGACCGATCCCGGTGCGTAGTTGGAGTGGTCGGCGCCGGTGGGCCGGTTCGGCGCCAGCCAATTGCCCTCGACGTAGAACGCGCTGTCGCGATCCATGGGATTGGCGGTGCCGAGCCGCGTCTCGTTGAGCCCCCAGGTGACGTTGGACTCGTTGGCGAACTCGAACCACACGACCGCCTCCTCGCCCGCCACCATCTCGGCGGGCGTGTCCTGGCCGACGTAGGACGCGCCGTAACTCGGCCGGCCGCCGCTGCGCACCAGGTCCATGTAGTGATCCCAGTCCCAGCCGCTGCCCGGATCGGTGTGATCGGAACAATCCGGCGCCTCGCCGTGCCCCATGATGTGCGCGCGATCCACCGGGATGCCGTACTGCGAAGCCAGCCACGCGGTGAGCTTGGCCGACTCGGAATACATCGCCTCGGTGTACCAGGTGTCGGGATCTTCGACGAAGCCTTCGTGTTCGATGCCGATCGTCTCGGAGTTAAAGCAGCCGTCGTGCCACGCGATGTCGGAGTCGTCGACCATCTGCGTGATCTCGCCGTCCGACGACCGCACGACGTAGTGAGCCGACACGTTGGACGACGGGTTCTTGAACCAGCTGATCGCGCCAGCGTACGACCCCTGCGTCGTGTGGATGATGACGTAGTTGATCTGCGCGGCGCCGCGCGAAGCGGCGGTGTAGTTCGACGAGTGGGCCGGATTCCAGATCGCCCCGGGATAGCCGAGCGCGAACGTCTCCGACCCGAAGCCGTCGCGGCCGGCGCGCGCCTCGCGGCGCGCGCTGCACACCACGAGCCGGCCGGCCGCGTCGCGCCCGCGCCAGCCGCGCGCGAGGTGGTCCATGACGTCGCGCGCGAGCGCATCGCCGCCGTAGGCCGCGACGGCGTCGCGCCAGCTGCCGACGTCGCGCTCGTCGGCGCCGGGCCCCGCGTACGAGGCGAGTAGCGCGGCGGCGGCCAGCACGTTGGCGGCCGCGTCCGCGCGCGCGACCGCCGCGTCGATGCCGGCCAGTCGGGCGGCGCGCGCGATGTCGCGCGATCCTCCCTCGTGCAGCGCCATCATCCCGATGGCCGGCGGCGCGCCCGCGTGTCCGGCGTGTACGTGAGTGCCCGCGAACCGCAGCCGCGTTTCGTTGTAGGCGATCGTCGCGAGCAGCTCCGCGGGTACGCCGGTCGCCGCGGCGGCCTCCTCGAATGCGGAGATCAGATCGGAGTCGCCCCCGAGCGCGGACGCGCGCGGCGCCACCGCGCCAGCCGGCGGGCCGGCGCACGCGGCCAGCGCCGCCAACAGGACCCACCGCCGCCGCCGGCAGGCGAGCGCGAGCGCCGCCGCGATCCACAGCGCGCCGCCGAGGCCGCCCTCGCCGCCGGCGGCGGCGCACCCGCCGGTCACGCCGCCCGCGCCCGCGCCGCCGGGTCCGGCCGGATCGCCGCCGTCGTTCGCGCCGGCGCCGCCGCCCGGCTGCGCGCCCGGCCCCCCACCGTCGCCGCCATCGCCGTCGCCGTCCCCGCCGGCCGGATGCACCGTGATCGTCCACGTGACCGCGTCGTCGGCGGGGCCGAACCACTGGCCGTCGGCCGTCACGAGCCCGAACGTCTCGGTGAACACCGTCGTCTCCGCGACGTCGGGCGCGCGCATCACCCACGTGAACCGCCCGACCGTCCCGGGCGTGTAGTTGGAGTGGTCGGCCCCGGTCGGCCGCGACGGCGACACCCAGTTGCCGGCGACGAAGAACGCGCTGTCGCGGTCGCGCGGCGACGTCGTGCCGACGAACACCGTGTCCGGCGTCCACGTCGTGTCGCCCGTGTTGACGTACTCGAGCCACACGACCACCTCCTTGCCGGCGGTCATGTCCACCGCGTAAGACGCATCCTGAAGCTGCGCGTCGTACACGGGATCGACCCCGGTGAGCTCCGACCCGGGGTAGTAGTGCGTGACGATCCAGTCGAACGTCTTGCCAGCGAGCGCCCACCGCTGGGTCCCCCACTGGCACGTGCCGCGGCCGTGCCCGAACACCTCGCGCCCGGTGCACAGCGGCTCGTCGACTCCGTACGCGGTCGGGTCGGAGTTTTCCGCCGAGTACTCGGCGAACACGAGGTCGCCGTCCTTGACCACGTAGATCCCCACCGTCGCGTCCACCGCCGCGTCCGTCTGCGGAAAGAACTCATCCTTGTAGACCTGCGACGCGGTCGTATCGTCGAGATCCGCGCAGTCGTACTTGCCGCCCGCGTTGACCCACCACGCCGCGTAGGTGCGAATCGCCACCGCGCCGGCCTTGAGCGCCTCGGGCTCCCACGACCGGATCCACTCGTGCGGCAACACGCCCTTGACGTACTGCTCGAACGGGATGACGTCGACGCGGCCCGAGCACGACGTCGACGACCCGTCGAGACCGCGGCGCCACACGCGGATGGTCGCCGGCGGCGAAAACGCGTACAGCACTCCCGACGGCCGCACGTCGGCGAGGGTGAGAACCCCGCGGCCGTCCGCTTCGACCCGGTCGAGGATCGCGGCGGCCTCGGGCCGCAGATCACCGGAACGGTCGGCATCTTGCACCGCACCGGTCACGATGCGCAGCGGCATGTCGGCCGAGGCCGGCACGGCCCAGCTCGTGACGACCGCCCCGAGGGCCCAAACGGCAGCGCGATTCCCCGTCATGCCGCATGCGCAAAGCACGTCGGGTGCCAGGCTCGATCGCCGTGCAAGTCGTCGAAATACCTATCGCGGCACTGCACACAGGCGTCCGCGACCGGGGACATTCCCCTCGCGAGCCGCAACCGGTCGGTTGCACCCGCGTTTGCTACGATGGCGGCCGTGGCGGAGCCCGGCGGCATCCCGTTTGGCAACTACCGGCTGCTCAAGCGGCTCGCCCGGGGCGGCATGGCGGAGGTGTTCCTCGCCCGCCAGGGCGGCCTCGAGGGGTTCCACCGGGTCGTCGCGGTCAAGCGCATCCTGCCGCATCTGGCGGCGACGCCGGAGTTCGTGCGCATGTTCACGGACGAGGCGCGGCTCGCGGCGCGGCTGGCGCACCCAAACATCGTCCACATCTACGACTTCGGCAAGGTCGGCGAGCACTACTTCATCGCGATGGAGTTCGTCGACGGCGTGCACGCGGGGCAGCTCATCAAGCACGGGCGCAGCGAGCCGCTGCCGGTCGAGCTGGTCGCGCGCATCGGCGCCGACGCGTGCGCCGGGCTGCGCTACGCCCACGCGCTCACCGACGAACGCGGGCGCAAGCTGCGGCTGGTCCACCGCGACGTGTCGCCGCCGAACCTGATGGTGTCGTTCGACGGCGTGGTCAAACTGGTCGACTTCGGCATCGCGAAGGCCGTCACCAGCGTCGAACACACGCGGCCCGGCGTGATCAAGGGGAAGTTCGCGTACATGTCGCCGGAGCAATGTACCGGCAAGCCACTTACGGGCGCGTCCGACGTGTTCTCGCTGGCGCTCGTGCTGTGGGAGCTGCTGGCCGGCCGCGTCGCGATCTCGCGCGACGACCCGGTGGCCGGAATGGAGCGCATCCGCGACGGCCGGCTCGAGCGGATCGAGGCCGTTCGTCCCGACGTGCCGGCGCCGGTCGCCGCGGCGCTCGCGCGCGCGCTCGCGGTCGACCCGAAGCGGCGGGCCACCGCCGCCGAGTTGGGGCGCGCGCTCGAGGCGTACCTGAAGGCGGCGCCGCGCGTGGTGACGTCCGCCGAGCTCGGCGCGTGGGTGCGCGAGCGGTTCCCGCGGCTGCTGACGACGGGCGCGATGGCGGCGCTGGCGACGCACGCGGGCGGCGCGACGGAGCACGCCACCGTCGGCACGCTGGCGGCGCTGGCGACGCACGCGGGCGGCGCGACGGAGCACGCCACCGTCGGCACGCTGCCGGCGCCGCCGACCGCGCTGCACGACGCCGCGCCGCCGACCGCGCTGCAC